>JAHHII010000007.1 GCA_019358855.1 Timaviella obliquedivisa GSE-PSE-MK23-08B
GGAACGCTGCAAAAGTCTGGTGAAGAACTTTGAACGAACTCTGTCGAATGCCACGATTAAGATCTATCTCTGCTTCGTCAGGCTACTGGTGAAAAGGCTTGCAGCCTCCTCTTGAGATGTCAAATGGGTTCTATAGGTAATCTTTAAACAGTTAGGCGCATGACCATTAGAAGGAGACCACTTTAGGATAGGACAACGATTCCTTTATTTTAGGGTCATAAGCACACAATCTTGGAGCCAGAGATGCTTTCACAACTAGAGTCCTAATGGAAACACCACGAAACTCAACTTGTAAAACGAATTTGGTACTGAGATTTGGTAGTTGAGTTTCTTAATACACCAAAGGATGCAAAGACGGTTGAAAATCAACGGTCGAGGAAGCGAAAGCAACTGTGTAAAGAAAACGACCGTTTGTTTTACACTCGCGCTTTGCAGTGATAATCTGGCGTTTCAGCCCTTAAACAATGTAAAACAACTTGTCAATTAATCTATGTATCAAAATAGGACAGGTTTAACGAGTTCTGATACAATTACAGCACATTAGAACTTCTGACCATGCTGATCGGGTATGAGAGAGTCTCGACGGATGACCAAAACTTGGCGCTGCAAGTTGCTGGGTGTGACAAAATCTTTTGCGACAAAATGAGTGGGGTAAGATCCGATCGCCCCGGACTAAACAAGCACTCGATTATGTGAGATCTGGAGATACTTTAGTCGTGTGGCGGCTCGATCGATTAGGGCGATCGCTCAAAGATTTGATTGCGCTGGTAGAGGATCTAGAGCACCGACAAATTGGGTTCCGTTCGCTTCAGGAAAGTATTGATACAACCACCAGTGGAGGAAAGCTGATATTTCATGTGTTTGGGGCGCTGGCAGAATTTGAGCGGAATTTGATTCGAGAGCGAACTCAAGCGGGATTGCAGGCGGCGCGAGCAAGAGGGCGAACCGGGGGACGGCGACAGAAGTTAACGTCAGAGCAGATTGCCATTGGGCGATCGCTGACCAGCGATCCAAACCGAACGGTAATTTCGATTTGTGAGCATCTCAAAATTAGTCGCCCCACGTTCTATCGATACATCAACCCGAAAGTGAAGCCGGAGCCAACGACCCGAACAACGCGAGTGCATCTCTGGCTCAGGGTGGAGAATAACAACAAGTTTGTTCGACGCAAGAAAAAAGTGAGAGAGACGATTGAACGTTCGTGTTTGTCTCATTATGGGATGCAAAAGCAACAGCAGGACAGTTGGGAATATGAGTTGACATTCTTCTATCAGGACGAGCAAGACCTTGATAAGCAGGTTGAAGACCTGTTAGCAGAAATGGATTCTGAGGCAGATTTGGAGTGTTGTTTTATTGAGGCAGATGTAACCGAGATTGGGACAGAACGGAGTTGGTGAAAAGCTGCAATGTTGAAGGTAGAGTTAAAGCTCATTTGATTCTATAAGCTGTTATTTTTGGGTCATCAGGGTATTGTCTTGGTCTATTCAGATGTCGTTGCGGCTGAGTTCCATTTTGTCGCGCAGGCATATGGCGCGATCGAACACATTGCCTTTGTTGAGGTGGTTGAGAATGCTTTTGAACTCTGTATCGCTGAGCTTGATCCCGTTGTGCTTTTTAAGTTCAGCTTTGAGGTTGACAGTAAGGGCGGCGGCGTTTCTGAGGGTGACAGGTTCGTAACCTAGTCCTGTGAGGCGCTGAATGAGGTTTTGTTCTAGCTCTCGTTCAGATTAAGTCATGGTGACGGTGATTTAAGCATAATGTAGTCTATTCAAATTCCGGTGTTGCTCCCTTTGGTGGTAGACCTTCTGGCGTTAGCACAAGACCGCGATAGACTTGCTCGATCGCAAAGCTGAGGTTGATGCTTTTCAGTTCTATGATGTCTCCTGCTTTGTAATTAAGAATGATCCATTCGCCAGCATCGTTCTTGTGATATAAATCCATTTCAATACTGGTGGAACTCACTAACAAATAATCTTGTAAGACAGGGTTGTTTCGGTACATTCTGAACTTGCCACCTCGGTCATAAGCTTCAGTGCTATCTGACAAAACCTCAACGATTAAGCATGGATAAGTAAAATAGTCGGCAGTGCTTTTGTCCCGTTCATCGCAAGTGACACTAGCGTCTGGATAGGTGTAGTTATTAGTTTCGACAATATTAACCTTGATGTCAGAATTGCCCGTTATACAACTACTATTGTCTAAGTGGGTGTCGAACATGGCAGTAAACCGGATGGCAATACGACCATGATTGACACTACCGCCGCTCATTGCATAGACTTCACCGTCAATATACTCATGCCTTTCTAGCTGCTTTTCCTCCCAGACAAAATATTCTTCAGAGGTAAGCCGTGGGCGGTTTTCTTTTGCTGCAATCATAGTTGGTGAGATCTGGGTCAACGATGGTTAGGCAAGGATAGGTTTTGATGGGTTATGTTGTTCAATTTTAACAATCTACACAAACATTTTTGGAGCAGTCCTTTCTTAAATTATTCTGTTCAATCAATCTGTTGGGCAACGGCTTCAATCTTTTGGTCGATCGTCATTGATCTCTCGTACCGGGCGATCGCCATTAATATTACAGGTTTGTCCGAAGCACAGTATAAGGGAATGAAGGTTGAAATCTGCGATACGAGACGGAGAGCGCATCTCACCAGGATAAAGTGGGTATCAGTCATAAGTACCAGTGCCAGCTACTGATATTGATGGGTTGCTAGAAACTAAACTAGAGAGATACAGATGGTGGAATACTGTAGTGTTGCTTATGCTTGGGTAGGAAGGGGATGGACTCAAGAGATTAACTGGGTTCGTATCCAAGGTGAGGAAGTTAGCAAGTGGAAGGGAAAATCTTGGACTGATTTTCTCAATCACATGGCACAAGAGCAATAGGAGCTTGTTGCGGTAGCTCCGTTAGGAGGTGGAGAAGGCACAGTGTATGGAGTATGTTGCCTATTGTAATCGCCCTATCTAAATTAGCTAAGCTTCACTTCTATCTCCGGTTGATTACAGGCTAATAATCGCGTGCACGCTTCATTAATTCGACATCCGGTAAAAAAGCAGAGCGCGAACAGGGTAAAGGCTGTACTTTAGAGAGCAGGCAGGAGTCGTAAAGCTCGATTCTGGCAATGAGAACCAGCGGGCGCATTTGGACAGAAAGTTACGGTTTACGCTTGAAAGGCTTTTCTGTAAGGCGTTTAGACGTCTATGCCATTGACATTTCATAGGTAGGGCAGACAGGAGCGTGGCAGCCATCACTTTGCCCACCCCCGGCACGCTCAAGACCAGTTTCTGAGTTTGCCGCCACGCTTGGCAGGCTTGAATTTGGGCTTCGATCTCCTGATCGAGATCTTGGATTTGCGCATCCAACCATTCAATATGCCGTTCCACATTCGCTTGCGCTTTTCCCCGCAGCAGAGCCATCCGGTTGCGCTCTGCTGTTAAGATGTCCACCAACTGACGGCGACGGGTGACTAAATCATCCAGTTGCTGTTGTGCTTCACTCGATAACGGTCGCACAGGCGGGGTGATTTTATCGCCGAACAAAGCCAAAATCTGAGCATCGACTTGATCGGTTTTTGCCTGTTGATTCATTGCTCTGGCAAAGTTGCGTCCTTGACGGGCATTAATCACCGCCACTGAATAACCCGCTTGCGTCAGCCACAAAGCCGCTTCTCGTTCATAGCCCCCAGTCGATTCTAGAACAATTCGCTTGACTTGCTCTGGTTCTGGAAACTGCGACCGCACCGACAACAATCCAATGATTGTATTAGGAACGCGCCAGCACTTGCCTGTGGTATAGACATGAATATCCAGAAACCGTTTACAAACGTCAATGCCAATGGAATGGAGAAGGTCGCTCATGAGAGGACTCCCAATCGATAAACAGTCTAGAATTAAGTCTCAGATGTTCCTCTACCTTGCGTCATACGGGATACGCAGAAATTCTGAGTTCCCTGCCGATAATTCGAGGTGTGTCTGAGTTCAACAGAGTGTGGTGACCCTAGCTAAATCTCGATTTCAAGAATCTTAGGGAGGACGGTCTACCACACTCTTAAGATACAAGGGGGCGATTGGGGCGTTATTTAATTGCAACTCCCTAAGGTCTTAAGTTGATCTTTATCAAGTAAATGTGAGGAGAAACGCAGTATGGAAATCATCAGTACTTTGGTACTCGGCTTAATTGCAGGCGCGCTTGCCAAACTTATTTATCCTGGTACTCAAGGCGGCGGTATTTTTGCAACGATCCTTTTAGGATTTGTCGGCGCTTTTGTGGGTGGACAAATTGCTAAATTCTTGCCTTTTCTAACGGCAGTACCCTTTGCCAACCTGGTGACAGCAGTCATTGGCGCACTCATTCTGATTTTCCTATGGGGCTTAATCTTCCGCAGAGCCTAACGTCTTCAAACTCATACAATATCCCCGACTTTGCAAAAAAGCTGGGGATATTTTTCTATCTATTCTCTTTTAAAACTTTCCAACTTGCCCCGATCGCCGCAAGTGTTCCCGCCAACAGCCCTTGTCCCACGCCTTCTAGCACTTTTAGACCGGGTGCCTGGTTGAAACAGTCGTCGGTAGGATGGTCTGTAGCAAAGCACTGTGGAACTTCAGCCTGACTGCTCACAGCGCTTAACCCCAATCCTAGTAAACTACAAGTTGCGATCAGAAAAAATAACCGTTGGGTGGTGGTCATAGGGCTACGTTGAATAACGTGAGTAGTTCACACAATTTGTCCTACCCCATCCGGTTTTGACAGCGGTAAGATTACAGAAACTTTATGAAAAATTACGATTGGATTGTGGTGGGCGGTGGTTTGGCGGGTTCTGCCCTAAGCTATGAACTTGTAAAAGTGGGGTGCTCGGTGCTTTTACTAGAGCAATCGGTAGCTCAACAAGGTGCCACACGATATAGCTATGGTGGAATTGCTTACTGGTCTGGCGCTACGCCAATGATGCGGCAGTTGTGTCAAGAGTCGGTGACGCTTCACCGTAACTTGTCGGCAGAGTTAGCAGCAGATACAGAATTTCGAGAAGTAAACCTGCTATTGACCATTGACCCTGACCGCAGTCCTGAACAGGTTGCTGCTACTTATGCTGGGTTTATGACTCCACCTGCTTTGCTCAGCGTCGAAGCTGCCTGCGCTCTAGAACCATTGCTGAATCCAAGTGCGATCGCCGCTGCCCTGCTCCTCAACCACGGTCATGTTTCTCCCGAAGCAATGGTGAAAGCTTATAATCAAGCGTTTTTGAGCTTGGGTGGCGATCGACAAGTTGCCCTGGTTAAGAGCCTTTCTCCGTCGAGTGTCACGACTTCCTCAGAAACTTATACCAGTGCCAATATTGCCATCTGTGCTGGAGGGATGAGCCGTACCCTTTTACAACAAGCTGGCTTGTCTACTCGCATTTACTACACTCATGCCGAAATGATTGAAACGCCGCCTCTTGACCTAACGCTACAGGCGATCGTGATGCCTGCTGAACAGCAACGGTTTGAGATGGAGGATCGGGCGGCGGCGATCGATGCATTATGGGATAAATCAAATTATGAGGTTGTTCCCCCAATTTTGGATGTGGGTGTCGTGCAGTTGCAGGATGGCAGCGTGCGAATTGGGCAGGTTACTCGGGCATGGACGGATCTCAATCCTCAAGTGGATGCAAGGGCGAGTGAAGCAGCAATGCGGAGGGGCATTGAGAAAATTTTACCAGTGCTGAAGGATGTTCCTGGGCAATGGCGAAGTTGTTTAGTGGCATTTAGTAGCGATCGCCTTCCCCTTGTCGGGGCGATCCCCCAGGCTCCTAGCATCCATCTCTTTTCAGGTTTTAGCAATCCTTTCGCCATTCTGCCGCCACTAGCTCGGCGCTTTGCCCAGCAAGTGGCTGGACAGCCCGATGAAATTTTGGCGCAAATGTCGCCTGGGCGGTTTGGCGCAGAACACTAATAGAACTACCTGCCCTTGGACAAGATTGAAATTAAGCAGCTTTATTCTTGACTAATTTAATTATCAAAATAAACAAAAAAAAGAAAATACAGCACGATACTGCTATTGCATTTTCTTTGGTTTTTGGTGATACAAATACGATGAATCCCTGGTCTTTAATCAAAGCAGAAAAGCTTGAAACACAAAACGGCATCAGATATAACCTGAACGTTTGCCAAGGATCTGTTTTGCCAGCTTTACCAGGAGAAACGCTCAGCAGTAGACCTGTACCAATCACGGCACTGATGCCCATTGAATTGATCCAAATCTTGAGTGAAGGATCAAAGTAAAAATAAGTGACTACAACATACCAAATGAGATAGCACCAGAGAATTGTCTTATCTAGTTTGATCTCATAAAAATACTGAATCAACCCTTTCATCGCTCTAAAATACCTCTTTTATTTCCACCTAATATCAACATCACCGGCTGAAGATAGATCGTAAACTGAATGATTAGGAATAAAGAGCGAAAGAATTTTCTGATACTACAAGTTGATATCCTGCATCAGCAGGTGACACCACCGAAATAAAAACCAGTGGTGCATCACCATTATTAAATACGCCATGCACACATCCCACTGGCGCTATTACCACATCTCCTGCTCCGATCGCCTTTGTGGTACCTTCTTGATCTAAATAGTATTCTCCCTGTCCGGTTAAAATAGTCCAAGTATCTTGCCCATTAGGATGGATATGTGGGGAAATTTTCTGCCCTGGCTTAATGTACCAGACCACGACAACAGCATCTTTAGCCTCTGTAATAACCGAGCGAATCGGTTCCCCATCTGTCGGCTGGTAAAAGTCAGAACTGTTGAATATCCGAGTTGTACTCATCTTTATTATCCCAATTGAAAAACAGTGCGGTTGAAGAACGATACCGCTTTGAAATTCTTTTGCGATGTTATCGTCTCACTAAGTACCTTTAAAAACCGTCTCACTGGTAACGTTACACCAACAAGTAGGCGATCGCGTCTAGCTCTAGCAGAAATTGTTTAATTAGGGCAATGATAGAAATTGAGCGTTGCTGAATCGATTTAGCGCCACCTTTCTTTGAAGGCTCAGACGTGACTTTGGCTACGCCAACACGAAATGACCGTCAAACCTGCTGATCTCGAAACCCGTCGAGACCATTGAGGATCAATTCAAGACCAAACTCGAAGTCATGAATACCGTCATAACGCCCCTCAATGACATGATGCGTGAGCCTGTTGAGGTAAGGGTACTGATCAGCAGGGATCAGTGAAAGACCGTTCTTCGCCGCTTCAGAATACTCTGTCGCCTCGAACGGAAAGTTTAGCTCCTGGAGCGTAAATCCATAAATATGGCTGTCGATCGCATTCCACGCATGATCAGCCATCTCGCACGAAAAACCCGCCTCGCATAGGCAACCCAGCGTCGCATCCACATAGCGCAACATAGCTGGCCCTACATTGACCCGTGACACAAGCGCCATTGTTGCCCACGGGTGACGCAACAGCACCTCATGAGCCGAGATTGCCCGCTGCCGCATGGCTATTTTCCACTCAACACCCAGATCAGGCACCTCAATTTCGCTGGCAACAATATCGACGATGCCATCCAATATGTCGCTCTTGTTGGACACATGATTGTATAGCGACATTGCCTGAACACCCAGATTCTGGGCAAGCTTCCGCATCGAGAGCGACTCAATGCCACCTTCGTCAGCCATGCACAGTGCCGCGCGCAGCACCCGTTCTCGGCTTAAAGGGAGTTGAGGCGCTGTATTTGAGTTGCTCGTCTTAGCCATTTAACTCTTCTCGCATTGATTCTTAACAGACAAAGCAATCCAGATCTGGGGATTCAGTTTACTATTCATCTTGACAAGCTTACACTGTAAGTTAAACTTGCACTGTAAGCCCAAGTCATAGAGACTTAGCCCCTTCTTGATTCATCTTCTCCCCAATCTAAGAGAAGGTCATGAAAGCTTTGAGTACCCTTAGACAGGGGCAAGGGATAACAAAAGGAATGACAAAATGAAAGCGATCGTTCAAGTCGAGTATGGTTCAGCGGATGTGTTAAGACTAGAAGACATTGATAAGCCTATAGTTCAGGACAATGAAGTGCTGGTGCGGGTTTATGCTGCTTCCGTCAATGCGGGTGACTGCTACCTGATGCGAGGGACTCCGTTCCTTACTCGCCTGATGTTCGGGGGGCTACTCAAGCCCAAAATCAAGATCCTCGGCTGTGATGTAGCAGGACGGATTGAGGCGATCGGCAAAGACGTAATGCAGTTTCAACCTGGTGATGAGGTTTTTGGAGAATTGTCTGGGTGTGGTTTCGGCGCTTTTGCTGAGTACGTCTGTGCAACCGAAGCAGCATTGGTGTTAAAGCCAGCCAGCATGACCTTTGAAGAAGCTGCAACCGTTCCTGATGCCGCCCTTGCCGCCCTACAGGGACTTCGAGATGTTGGGCAAATTCAGCCGGGGCAAAAGGTATTGATCAATGGTGCATCTGGGGGCGTAGGTTCTTTTGCGGTGCAGATTGCGAAGGTCTTTAACGCTGAGGTGACCGCCGTATGCAGCACGAAAAAAATGGATAGGGTGCGATCGCTCGGCGCAGACTATGTTATTGATTACACTCAAACAGACATCACCCAGCATGGGCAGCATTACGACCTGATTCTTGACGCAGCAGCCTACCGTTCAGTTTTTGACTATCTGCCAGCATTGACTCTTGGGGGAACCTACGTCATGGTTGGCGGCTCCATCGCTCGACTTTTCCAGTCGATGTTTCTCGGCCCTTGGATTTCGAGAACCCGTCGCCATAAAGTGAAATGCTTGGTTTCAAAACCTAATCAAGCAGATCTCGTCACGTTGAGGGATCTGATAGTGGCAGGCAAGATCGTCCCTTTTATCGATCGACGTTACAACCTGAGTGAAATCCCCGCAGCAATTCGCCACCTCGAACAGAGGCAAGTGATGGGGAAAGTCGCCATTAGT
The DNA here is from genome assembly GCA_019358855.1 of Timaviella obliquedivisa GSE-PSE-MK23-08B. Taxonomy (NCBI): domain Bacteria; kingdom Bacillati; phylum Cyanobacteriota; class Cyanophyceae; order Oculatellales; family Oculatellaceae; genus Timaviella; species Timaviella obliquedivisa. The sequence continues at coordinate 8,934 of JAHHII010000007.1, forward strand.
GTTTGATATGCAGCGTCTCGTCAGTTTACGACCTAGTACTTGTCGCCATGAGTAGTAGTTAATGATGTTAAATTTTCTTGAAACCCTGTGACTTTAGGGTAAAAAGGCAGTGAAGGAACTGTCTAAATTATTGTTATTTGGTTCTCTTTAAGTTGATGTATGAAAGAAGCAACTTTTACCGTTTACGTTACACGTATCGTTCTTAACTTCATTGCGCGCCACGGTGTTAACGTCGAAGAACTTTGTGCAACATCTGGATTTAATTCTGCTCTGTTACAAATGCCCGACGAGCGAATTCCTAGTTCAATCCATCTTGCTGTATGGCAGGAGGCTGTGAAGCAAACAGGCGATGAAAATCTTGCTTTACACATTGGTGAGGCATCTAATTTGGGAAATATGGGTATCGTTGGATATCTCCTTATTAACTGTCAAACTTTGGGGGACGCACTAGCAAAACTCTCTCGCTACACCAGTTTGTTTTGTCAGAGTGCTCAGATGAAATTCTCGGTATCAGATGGAATAGTGTTTTATGACTACACTGTGACGGATGATGTGAAAAACTACCTATTAGAAGAACCGCACTACACGATCGAATGGACTTTTGCATCATTCCTAACTGCGGCGGCATCTCTTACAGGTCAACCACTCCGTCTATCTGCTGCCTGGTTTCACTATGCATCTCCTGCCGATACATCAGAATACGATCGCATTTTTCAAACTGAATTAAAGTTTTCCATGCCTGTGAGTCGGCTGATTTTTGATGCTAGCTGTCTGAGTTGGCCAATTTTATCGAGCAATTCAAATCTGCTGCCGCTGTTTGAAAGTCAGGCTGAAACGATGTTGAATGAGATGAATCGAGGCGATCGCTACTCTCAAAAAGTAGTCCAGGCAATCATTCAACAGCTTGCAGGAGACTTGCCCGCAATTGATGCGATCGCTCACGAGTTAGCCATCAGCGTCCGTCAGTTGCAGCGAGAATTACAAGCTGAAGGCATAACTTTTCAAAAACTACTTGATGCAACCCGCAAAGAATTAGCCCTACAGCAGCTTAAAGATTCCACGATACCGATCCACGCCATTGCTTTTCTGTTGGGCTTTTCAGAACCCAGTGCGTTTAATCGTGCCTTCAAACGCTGGACAGGAAAAACCCCGCGAGACTATCGGCTCATTGGTAAAGAATTAAGTGCCGATAGTCACCCTAACGGGCTTTTCCCTAGCGACGTAACCAACTAAAAATTTGCTCAACTGTCAGTACTAAATCAATATCTTCTAAAACCAGAAGTTGCTCGGCACCCCTTAACAATTCAGGCAAGCGATCGCGCTGATAAACTAAGACTGATTTTTCTTTAGGGTCAATTAACCAACCCAATCGACAACCATTTTTCATGCAGTGTAATATGTTTCCCGTTACCTTAGTTTGGCTCTGGTTAGGCGAAAGAATTTCAATGACCCAATCAGGTGCAAACTCAATGCCAATACTGGTAATTTCTCCGCTTTCATCAATCGGAACCCGATCGCGCTCAACCACTGAAACATCAGGCACAATCGATCGATCGCCTACCGTACAGCGCAACTCAGGAAATGCCTCATAGTTGCTGTCCAAGCGATCAATCACTCCCACTATTTTTTTCTGTAAAATGCTGTGCTTGCCGCCACCCATAGGTTTTTGAATCGCTTCGCCGTTTATGTGTTCCCAAGCGGGGGACTCGTCGATATTAGGAAAAACGAGGAATTCCGTTAAGGTGATGAATTTAGGAGTCGCTGTGGTCATAGTGCGATCGCCTCTCTAATCTTGCCTTTAGTGTAGAGGCTATTTGAAATATTAATAAAGGAAGCTTGAAACAGCGATCGCCCTTTAGCAAAATGACTAGAGGGCGACCCTTGCGGTATCTGCACAGCGCGCGTCTTATGTATTTACTGTGCCGAAGTTAATACCCGTTCCTCTGCCTTCGCCTCTGGGCTGTCTGCTTCTGATGGAGGCACGACTTGCCAGAACCGAGGCAGATACTCTGACCAATTCGCCAGAATTAGTTGCGCTTTAGGACTGTCCGTATGGTCAGCATGAGCTTGTACTAGCGTTTTAAGCTGTTGCGCTCCCGCGTCACTGACGACCCGCTGCACCTTGACGATTTCGGGGTTGACTTGGGTAGGGAAACTGCCATCTTCGTCGAGGAAGTAAGCTAAACCGCCCGTCATGCCTGCGCCGACGTTGCGCCCCGCCTTGCCCAGCACCACGATCACCCCGCCCGTCATATATTCGCAGCAGTGGTCACCCGCGCCTTCAATAACCGCTTGTGCCTTGGAGTTGCGAACAGCAAAGCGTTCTCCCACTTGCCCATTAGCAAAGAGGCTGCCGCCTGTCGCTCCATAGAGGCAGGTGTTACCTGCAATAACATTAGCAGCCGGATCGTAGGTCGCCTCAGCCAATGGTTTGATGGCAATCACGCCGCCACACATCCCTTTGCCCACGTAGTCGTTGGCTTCGCCTTCCAGGTTAAGCGTCATACCAGACAAGATGAAAGCGCCAAAGCTTTGACCAATGCTGCCCTTGAAGTTAAAGGTCAAGCTGCCCTCAAAGCCATTGTCGCCGTACTGTTTGGCGATCGCCCCTGAAACTCGTGTACCGACCGATCGATCGGTATTGACCACTGCGTACTTTTTCGATACCTCACCTTGATTCTGAATCGCTGCCAAAATTTCTGGATCGCTCAACAATTCATCATCCAAAACTGCGCCATTACTATGGGCTGCTTCATGCTCTAACCAGCTTCGATCGGTGCGGGTATCGGGTAACTGAGTCAGGCAATCCAAGTTGAGCGCTTGTGTTTTGGTCAAAGTCACGCCTTCGCGCACCTTGAGTAAGTCAGCACGACCCATAATTTCGGGGAGCGATCGGTAGCCCAGTCTCGCCAAGAGCGATCGCACCTCTTCTGCCACAAAGTAGAAGAAGTTAACCACATGGGCAGGTGTGCCCGTAAACCGCTGTCGGAGCTTCTCTTGCTGAGTAGCAACGCCCACAGGACAGTTATTGGTATGACAAATCCGCGCCATGATGCAGCCTTCGGCAATCATTGAAACTGAGCCGAAGCCATATTCTTCAGCCCCCATCAATGCCGCCATGACAACATCCCAGCCCGTCTTCAGCCCACCATCTGCCCGCAGCAATACGCGGCTGCGTAAATGGTTTTCCATCAGCACTCGATGCACTTCTGTCACGCCCAATTCCCAAGGCACGCCTGCGTGCTTGATAGAGCTAAGAGGCGATGCCCCCGTGCCGCCATCATGCCCCGAAATTTGAATGATATCGGCGTTTGCCTTGGCAACCCCAGCCGCGACTGTGCCAATGCCAATTTCTGCCACCAGCTTCACCGATACCTTTGCCATCGGATTAATTTGGTGCAGGTCAAAAATTAACTGCGCCATATCTTCAATGGAGTAGATGTCGTGGTGGGGCGGCGGCGAAATCAGCGAAACGCCCGGCTTCGATCGCCGCAGCATGGCAATATAAGGCGTAACTTTACTACCTGGCAACTGTCCGCCTTCTCCGGGTTTTGCTCCTTGAGAAACTTTAATTTCGAGCTGTTGACCGCTCATCAAATATTCTGGCGTGACCCCAAAGCGACCCGATGCCACTTGCTTGATAGCAGAACTAGCGGTGTCGCCGTTGCGCAAGCCTTTGAGGTGGGGGAACCGTTGGGAAATTCCGGTTTCATCCACATCATCAAAGCCTTTAAATCGCATCGGGTCTTCGCCGCCTTCCCCAGAGTTGGATTTGCCGCCCAAACGGTTCATAGCGATCGCCAGCGTCTCATGTGCCTCACGGGAAAGCGAACCTAATGACATTGCCCCCGTGCAGAAACGTTTGACGATATCCTCTACTGGCTCTACTGCTTCGATAGGAATGGAGGGGCGATCGCCCTTGAAGTCCAGTAAATCGCGCAGTGCCGTGATCGGACGATTAGCAATCAGGGTTTGGTAAAGCTGATAGTGGTCGTGGCTTTTTTCGCCTACTGCTTTATGCAACGCCTTCGACATTTCGGGGTTGTTCATGTGGTACTCGCCCCCTGGCTTGTAGTTAAAGAACCCCAGATTCTCTAGCTTTTTGCCCGTTAGCGTGGGGAATGCGCGGCTGTGAATGGAGATCACTTCCTGCGCTAAATCTGCCACTGTTAATCCGCCCAGCCGTGAAACCGTCCCCGCAAAGCCCAGTTGCAATAGATCCGAGCCAATCCCGATCGCCTCGAAAATTTGCGCTCCGTGATAGCTCGACAATAGGGAAATCCCCATTTTCGACAATACCTTCAGCAGACCGCCATCGATCGCCTTGCGGTAGTTGTACTGTGCCCCCGTCAGGCTAGTGGAAATCTTGCCCTGCTCAATCATTTTCTGGGTCTTGGTCGAAGTCCACCAATGGCGAACGGTTTCCCAAGCCAGGTACGGACAAATGGCGCTGGCTCCATAGCCAATCAAACAGGCGAAGTGATGGGTGCTCCAACATTGCGCCGTGTCAATGACGATGGAGGCTTTCATCCGCAGCCCTTGACGGATCAGGTGGTGGTGAACTGCACCAACGGCCAAGAGAGGCGGAGTGTAGCTGTATTCAGGGCTGAGGCTAGTGGGTTCGCCGCTATGGTTTAGGCGATCGCTCAAAATCAAAATCTCTTGTCCGGCTCGGACTGCTGCGGTTGCTTGCTGACATAGCTCGGCAACTGCCCGTTGTAACCCGCTGGGGCCATCAGAAATTTTGAAGAGGGTAGAAAGATTGGCGATCGCAAATTCCGACTGCCGAATCTGCTCCAGTTCGCTATCATTCAACACTGGCGAATCCAGCTTCATCAAATGAGCAAACTCCGATTTTGTCGTCTCTAGCAGATTTCCCCGTCCGCCCAGTTGGCTAGTGAGGGACATCACCAGGCTTTCTCGCAGCGGATCGATCGCCGGGTTCGTGACCTGGGCAAACCGCTGCTTAAAGTAGTCGTACAGCAAATGCGCTCGACTCGACAGCACGGCTAGGGGAATATCATCGCCCATGCAAAAAGTCGGCTCTTTCCCTTGGGCTGCCATGTCTTCGATTACCATTTCCACGTCTTCGGTGGTGTAGCCGAAAGCGGTTTGTTGACGCAGCAATGATCCTGCATCCATTTGGGGCGCATCGGGGAACGGCTGATTGTGTAAATCTTGGCGCACGCTGAGCCACTGCGCGTAAGGATGGGCGCTGGCAACCTGTTGTTTAAGCTGCCAATTTTTGAGAATCGTGTGGTTTTCTAAATCAACGGCGATCGCCTGTCCAGGGCCTAGCCGTCCTTTCTCCACAATGTCGGCTTCGGGTAAATCCACCACCCCAGCTTCAGAAGACACCAGCACAAAGCCATCTTTAGTAATGCTGTAGCGCGCCGGACGCAAGCCGTTGCGGTCTAACGTGGCTCCGACAATTTTGCCATCACTAAAGATTACTAGGGCTGGGCCATCCCACGGTTCTTGAATGCCGCTGTAGTACTCGTAGAAATCAGTGATTTCGGGATAATTTGCCAGGTCAGGCTGATTTTTGTACGCCTCTGGAATCAAAATCATCAGCGTTTCTAAGGGGCTACGACCTGTCCGCACCATCAAATCCACAACGTTATCGAGGTTAGCAGAATCGCTGCTGTCCATTTTGACGATCGGCTTCAGATCACCTAGGCGATCGCCCCAAATGGAATGCTCCAAATCGGCTTCTCGCGCCACCATCCAGTTAATATTGCCCACGAGGGTATTGATTTCGCCATTGTGAGCGATCAAGCGCATCGGGTGCGCCAACGGCCACTTCGGCAAAGTATTGGTGCTAAAACGGCGATGATAAACGGCAAAAATACTTTGGTAAGCCGGATCGCGCAGATCGTCATAAAACGCCGCCAACACTGCCGATCGCACCATGCCTTTATAAACCACCGTGCGGCAAGAAAACGAGCAAACGTAAAAGTCTCGAAGCTGAGGATGTGCAACTTCCAAGGGAGCTAGCGCGGTCAAAGTTCGTTTGCGCACTAAGTAAAGGAGGCGATCGAGGTCATCCCCTTCTACCTCGGTAGACTGCACAATTAACTGCTCGATTTGAGGCTGATATTCCCTGGCTTGTACCCCCAGCACCTCTGGATTAACGGGCACAACGCGCCAGCCTAAAACCTTGAGTCCACTGGCTTGAGACACGCGCTCAACGGCTTCACGGGCGATCGCTGCTGCCACTGTTTCCGCTGGCAAGAAGAACATTCCTAGTCCCATCTGTTCCGGCTGCACTGCCAAGCTCTTTGCTTCCAGCCAAGGAGCCAGCATCTCCCAAGGAATTGCCGTCATTACCCCTGCGCCATCACCCGAATCTTGGTCAGCGCAGCATCCCCCCCGATGCTCCATACATCTCAACGCCGCCAGCGCTTGAACAATCAGAGAGTGACTTTTACGCCCATATTGGTCAGCAATGAAGCCAACTCCACAGGCATCTCGCTCTTCCACCAGCCACCGCTGCCCCGCGTATCCTGCCCCTGATTCCTGATTGCTTCGCTTATCTTGACTCACGCTACTTACGACCCCTCTGAAATAACTAAAGGTAATTAGACTTAGACCGCCACGAAGTGCGCCAACACTATAGAGATCAATTTCTCATAACGACACGGAGACAGAATCTTAATAGAAATTAAAGCTCCTCGACAATCCCTCCCCTGCATTGGCGTTTGCTGCGCTCCTCCAAGACTTTTTGCGACTCTTGGCATCATGACCCTCAGCTTCTATTGTAATGGGACTGTAAAGTTCATTACTAGAAGCATTCTAGATTCGCAAACCTCCGCATCGCTCCAATGTCCTAATCTATCTCTGTAGGAGAGAAGAGAACCAAAACTCTAAAGTCTATCTCTGGAGAAGAAGAACTTAGGGTAAAAGCATACAACTGAGATGACTTCCTATTGTTTAGGGATTGCAAAGACAAAAGAGTGACCTTTAATACCGATACCCGTCTGAATATTGCTGAGCTAAGACGAGAAAACTGAAGCAAGGTGAAAAAATAGAGCGTCTGAATAAAATTCTTGGGGAACAGTAGCTCTGTTGGAATAACAACAAATTGTGAAAACTTGTCGGAAATTTGTTTGCAGATAAGGAATTCAGATACAGAGTAGTAGTTGCTTCATCAATTTTCCCCCCTAGGATAGAGTTCAGCGAATACTGTGATTAGTTTTAAAACTCGTCGTCGAATGCGTCGGTTACGCCGTGAAGAGGCACAACCTTCCAACCCTCTCCTTAAGTTCCTCACTAGGCACTTCAGAACTTTGCTCGTTGCGTGCTGCTTGGGCGGGCTGCTTTACTTCGCACTCAAGCAGCCTAGTATTGCCGAAACTCAAGCACCGCCAGCCCTCCGGAGTCCTTCTTGGGTGCCTACCCTGGCTCAAGCTGCGGTGCCGCCTATTCCCCTCACCCGGCAAGGGCAGCAGGTAGTGGTTAATGGTCAGTCCTTGAGCATTCCTTGGAGCGAGCGCCAGGGCAGCATTGGAATTGCGGATGCTGGGTTAGTGCAGGGCTGGGGCGTGAGCTTGTTGAACACTCAAGATGCTGCTACTCAGCCAATTGAATGGTTCTCTGACGTACCGGGTAAGCCGTTGGTTTTGCCGACCTGGTTGACTGACCAGTATCGCTATTTAGATATTTCAGAATTGGCACAAAAGTTTGGTTGGCAGGTGCAAGCGAAGGGGACTTCGCTACAAATTTCTACCCCCACAGCCCACGTCAAAGGAATTCGACAAGGCAAGCAAGAGTGGGGCGATCGCATTGTCATCGATCTTGATCAACCTGCTCCCTGGCGTGTAGCTGAAACCAATGGCTCTGCCGTTATTACAATTGATGCTCCTAGCGCATCTAGCCTTCATAAACTTCGGGGGATGCGCGGCAATCGCTTACGGGCTTTCAGTGTGAGCGGTAACACCCACAAAACTGTCCTTAGCTTAGAACTCCCCGAAGGCATCCGTCCTCGGGTGTGGGCATTGACCCAGCCCAATCGCTTGCTGGTGGATATCCGCCCTGATTCAATGCAACCGCAAGATATTCTTTGGGCACCGGGCTTGCGCTGGCTGCAACAAACGATCGCCGTTGAAGCAGCGCGTTTTCCAGTGATTGCCCTGGAAATTGATTTGCGTCAGCCCGGAGTCTCCCTTAAGCCAATTTTGAGTCATACTTCCACCGTTGTAGGGATTGCGCCATTGCAGTCTACGGCACAGCGTTCTAAAGTAGCGGCAGCAATTAACGCAGGCTTCTTTAATCGCAATACGCGGCTACCGCTAGGGGCAATTCGCCAAGACGACAACTGGGTATCAGGCCCAATCCTAAATCGGGGGGCGATCGCCTGGAACAGCAGCGGAGAAGCCACTGTTGGCCACCTCAGCCTTAATGAAACGATCACGACTTCGAGTGGACAACGCTTCCCGGTCTTGTATTTCAATACTGGCTATGTAGGCGCAGGCGTGTCTCGCTATACAAGAGGCTGGGGGGCGAACTACTCCACCATTTTGGAACACGAAGTTTTGGTCACCGTCAAAAATGGACAGGTTGTTAAACAGCAGCAAGCCACAGGAGCAGGCAAAGTTAGCACGCCCATTCCAACAGATGGCTATCTTTTAGTCGTCCGTGCCGACCGGGATGCCGCCCTTGCTTTAGGTGTTGGAACCGCAGTGCAGACCGAAACCGGAACTCAGCCTGCTGATTTTAGTCAATATACTCAAGTTGTTGGGGCAGGTCCTTTATTGGTGCAAAATCGCCAAGTTGTTCTCAATGCTGCATCAGAGCAGTTTGCCACCGCCTTTGCGCAGCAAGCAGCCGCTCGTAGCGTGATTGGCTCTACTGCCACGGGAACTCTAATGCTAGTAGCGGTTCATAATCGCCTAGACGGGGCAGGGCCCACCCTAAAAGAAACCGCTCAAATTATGTTGCAGCTTGGAGCAGTCAATGCACTCAATCTAGATGGGGGAAGTTCAACAACCCTTTATCTGGGAGGACAGTTGCTCGATCGCATTCCTAGCACCGCAGCTCGGGTTAACAATGGCATTGGGGTCTTTATTCGCCCCGGTGTTGAGTAGGCTGATTCTACTTAGAAAGTTAATCTCTATAAAGAGTGAGTGTAGATTGGAAGAGCCAGATGACTTTCCAGTTTAGGCATTATGACCCCTGTGGTATGTTGATCAGGGTCTATTGACATTAGGCATTAGATCACCTCTCATTCACATTTTTTGTAATTGCGATAAGGAGAAAATGTCGTGGCTCAAGTTAAAGAAATGACTCAATCAATATCTCTACCCACTTCTATCGTTCCTGGAGGCATTGCAGCAACCGAACTGCGCCCTTGGGGAGCATTCACTATTTTAGAAGAAGCGCAAGGGTACAAAATTAAGCGAATTGAGGTAAAGCCCGGACATCGCCTAAGTTTACAAATGCACCATCACCGCAGCGAGCATTGGATTGTGGTATCGGGCACTGCCAAAGTGGTGTGTGGTAGCGAAGAAAAGCTGTTGTATAGCAACCAATCTACCTATGTACCCGCCTGTACTCTCCACCGTCTAGAAAACCCTGGCGTTATTCCCTTAGTGCTGATTGAAGTCCAGAACGGTGAGTATTTGGGTGAAGATGATATTACTCGTTATCAGGATGATTACGCTCGAACTGAGGTAACCTAATTACTCTGAATACTATTGTCCTGAATTATACTGCCTGGCTCTTCTCCGTTCTAAGCCCTCCCAGCCGGAGGGCTTTTGCAAGGTATGATCAGTAGCCGTAGAGTGATGAGGAAACCTGATGATTCACCTGAGTGAAGCCGCGATCGCCGAGTTTAAGCGCACTCAATCTAAACACCCTGGCGCCTCGTTTCGTCTGGGTGTGGCAGCAGGAGGATGCATTGAGTTTTACTACACAATGGCGTGGGATGAAGTGGACTCTTCGAAAGACCCGCAAGGGGTCGCCCTTACCGACCAGATCATCAACTGCCAAGGCATCCAGGTTACCATTGCGCCTCAGCATCAGCCCTACCTGAATGGATTAACCCTAGATTACACCGAGGACTTGATGGGTGGCGGCTTTCGCTTTCATAACCCCAATGCAGTCAATTGCTGCGAATGTGGCAACTCGTTTGCCGTCAGCTCATCTTCTCCAGCAGTTCCAAAATCATCGCCCGCTCAGGAGCAGTTGGCATTTGGTCAAGGTAATCGGTTAGGTCTTGACGAGCTTCTGTCCAATGGTTGAGTTGGTAATAAATAAAGCCGCGATCGCGCAGTTCGGTCAACGCTTTAGGGAATAGCAAGAGGATGCGATCGATGACGGAGAGCGTTCGGAGCAGATCATTTTTGGAAAGATAGATAGCCTTTAAGTTCGTTAACATTCGGGTTAAAAAATAGCGAGAACCCACAGGCTCTAAAAACTCTGGACGAAAATCGATAGGCTGACCATAAATTTGGCTCAGGCGCTCTTGGCAATCTTCGGCAAACATGGTTTCGCCCCGATGGAACGGATCGACAAACACTAGCATTTCTTCAACAGCAGGACGGACTAAAAAATGTCCCGGCATTCCGACTCCCACCATGGGGAAATTAATCCGTTGTGCTAATGCCAAATAAACCAGTGAAAGCGTGATGGGTATACCAATGCGACGATCGAGCACTTCGTTCAGGTAGCTGTTGCGAGGATCGTAATAATCCTCTGTGTTTCCAGAAAATCCTAGCTCATCATACAGATATTGGTTTAACGTTTGAATCATCCGCAGAGGGTAGCGCTCAGCAGGCAACCTCGCCATAACTGCGGCTGCCATTGCTTCCAAGGCGGTGAGATAAAATTTGACATCTAGCTCAGGATATTCTTCCTGAGCTAAATATAAAGCCGCTGTTGCCAGATCAATCTGCTCATCAGGTTGATTAATCTCCTCATAAAATCTCTGTCGCGCCTGGGGAAAATCCATGCTAAGCCGTTTCCTTCGTTCGTCTCAAAAGCAAGTTCAGCCGAAGTTTTGCCAGTTATAAGTCTCCCATAGTTTGGGGCTTCAAGTTATTTTCTGACCGTACTAAGTAATCTTTGCGCTGAGGCGATCGCTTAAAAAAGCTAGGAACATCTATGTTTTTTATGTCTTTTCTTCTAATGCGATACTGAACTTCTACCCAGGTTTTATTCTTCAAAATCATTGCCTGAGCCGTACCGTAAAGCATCTAGCCCTCGAAAAAATAAATATTGCTGGCTAGGCGAAAGATTTTTTGCCCAAGGTTTGAAGGTGCAGGCGATCGGGTAAAGCCCTGTGTATACACCTAAATTAATAAAATGAATGAGCCATTCGAGTAACGTCATTATCCCCACCTGGGGGATAACTTTTAGCACCAGTAAGGGATGCATAATGGAAACCCTAAGCAAGGTTTTTAGCAAGGCAGAAAACTGCACTACGTCTTGCAGAAAGGGTTTCAAGACAGGCTCTCCAAGCTGCTCCATTTCTAGAAAAACGCTTGAAAGGAGAGCGTTAATTTGATGAGGTGCAACAGTTTGGTTAATGCCAACGCTCATCGATCGCTGAAATAACCAAGTTACCGCTAAGTTAGGCTGATAAGGCTGAAGGCGAGCAAGGGCGCGGCGGTGCAGCAAATTGGCTTCAAGGGCGGCATCAATGCCTTCAGTTAGCCGTCTGAGGTGACGAATCATGGAACCAAACCCACCAAAGCTGAGAGGTGATTGACTCCCGCTACTATCGCCAATGGACAAAATCCGACTCCAACCCAGCTGCAACGGACTTTGGCGGTAGCAGGGAAAAAAGCCAAACAGAGCGCGCTGAAACTGAAGCTGCTCGATCGCCACATTTTGATAGTTGGGTAAGAGCCGCAAGTAATCTTCAAACAGAGCTTCTAGATTAGGACGTTGGGGGTCAGCATCTAGATAGGTAAAAAGATAGGTGGTTCTGCCATCACGGGCAGGAAAGGCTTCCCAGAAATACTGACATTGATTTTGAATAGAGGTGAAGGAGGCAAAGAGATCACCAGTCTCGTTTTTGGGAAAACCTTGGGCACAGCTTCCTACAACCAGACAGATGGCATCGGGCTGTTGCCCTTGGCGCGCTTGCCGAGAGACGGTAGAGAAATGCCCCATGGCATCCAGCATTACCCTACCGTTATATCTTTGGCTGGGCTGGCTTGTTGAATCGTCCGTCGGAGTAACCGCGATCGCCACTCCATTAGGGTGCACGATCGCTTCTTTAAAGGCGACTTGCTCAAACAACTGTCCGCCAGCAGCAAGAAATCTTGATTTGAGGGTTTCGAGGAGAAAAACCGGGTCAACGCCGATGTTAAGAACATCTTCGACCCATAGTTCTATGCCTTGATCGAAGGTGAGACGGGCGGGATTGTAGCAAGTAGCGATCGCTTTCTCTAACTCTGCTTCTGTCAATAGCTCCAAATCTACCAAGACCTGCAACTCTTTACGAGAAATATTCCACTCCTGCTCTCGTCCTCGCAAAATGCCTCGCTCCAATAGGGCGACCCGCCATCCTCGCTGTGCCAGTGCTGCGCCCATCAGAATTCCCAGCGTGCCGCCACAAATCACCGCATCCCAATCCACTTCCTCTAGTAGTTCAGAACTTTCGGTGACAACGATCGCCTCTGATAAAGCATTCTCTCGATAACTTTGCCAGAGGCGATCGGCGCTCCGTAGCCCCTCTAAGGTGCCAGGCAGTTGAGAGAGAACCTGCTCAGTAAGACTCATGGTGAGAAAGGGATAAAGAAACGCTTGATTCAGATCTTTGATTCAGAGCTTAGGCTCAAGATGATCAATCAAGTCCTCAGCCTTAGCCTTCCTGGGGAGTGGCGATCGCCGCATCTGCCTTAGCTTTTGCCCGTTCTTCCTTCTTCTTGCGGTCTGCCTTGATGATATCTTCCAGGACAATTTGCGCCTGGATCATTTTTTCTAGATTGCTACGATACAGTTCTAGATCTTTTTCTACTTTGTCCCCGTCCAAATGGAGGGCTTCGCTTAAAGTGTGGAGAGCGCTATTAAGCTTTTTCGTGTCTTTCGTCAACTCTATATCCATTGCCTCTAGAAGGCTATACAGACCGACTGCAAACAAGCGACAGTACTTAAACTTGGGGTTATCGGCGATCGCTTTCAGGGTGCCGATCACGCCACTTGAATCTTGGCTAGAGATCTGCTTGACCTGCTCCAGAAAATCATTCGCTGTTAAGGAACTTGCTTCGCTTCTCAGGTGGGCGGCATCGTTGAGATAGGTTTGAGGATCTTCTTCGACGGATTTGCAGATGGCATTGAAAATTGAATCTCTGTCAGATTCGGGGCGGTAGCTCTGCATGAAGCGATCGAAGGTTGTGACTACGCCGAGGGCGTAAATCGGTTCATAGCGATAGTCCGCATTGACGGAGTGAAGATGCATCTCCACCATCAATTCGTCCACAACCCGCCGATAGATGGAGTTAATGGGGCGTGTGTGATCGTTGTAGAAAGATCGTTTGGTGTCGGAGACAGTGCGGACGTTGCTCACGGGACTTCTTCATATAATGCGTTTACTATTATCTCACAGGTTGGGAGCGTGAGGGGAGATGGGACGGAAGACGAGGAGATTAATCGAGTAGTTTCTTAATTTCTTTGTAACTGAGCCATAAGGCACAACCGCCGCCCACCAATAAAGCGACTACACCCTCGACCCCAAGAAACTCTTGGCACTCAGTCAGAAACAAGGCTCGATAGATGATTTGGACTGCCGCGAATGTTCCAGATACCGCGAATGCTAAACCTGGTAGTTCTTCAGAGCTAGGAAAGGTTTTCTTCCGAAGATATCGTGTCAAAACAATCAGCAGGAATATCCCAACCAAAATAAACTGAGTGTGTTGAACGGATAAATTCATTCAGTTTTTTTAATCGTTCCTACTTTTTCTGAGCCAGTATACCAACCATAGATCCCGGCTAAAATGCTACCCAGAACGGCTCCAGGAATTTGTCCCAGTAGCGCTCCTAAAAAAGCTCCACCGGATACCATTGCTACCACGCGATCGCCCTTTCCCCACGAATCTGCTGGCTTAGCGATGGGCGCAGACTGAATCGGTTCGACCCACTGACGAGCAGATGTAATTGGCTGATCTGCGGCAAAAAGTTGACCGGCGAGGCGACTGATGTCGGCTAAAGAGGGTTCAGTGGGTAAGGCAAAGCTGCCTTTGGCTCGTTCGTTCCTTTGGTATTGCGTTTGCAGCTTGCGGTATGCGGCTTCGTACTCGGCTTGAAAGTTGGGGTACTGGTCGAGCGTTGCCCGAATGTAGATTGGGGGCGTTGGTTGGCGATCGCTTGTAATGTGCTGCGGATATCATTCTGTAGCGCGTCGGGGAGCGGCTCGTTGATCTGGGGAATTGCCCGAATGAACGCTTCGCAACTGAGGGTATCTAGCGGGTTGAGAGATTTCATGGCGCAAGCCCGGTAAAAGTAAACGCTGCCCAATAGTAAGGATTGCTGAAGAGCGGCTCGGATGTGTCCATTTTACCTAGGTTTCCTTTCATCTCGATGGTAAGGTTTTTTAAGTATTCTTGGATGGAGACATTAAACTGGGCAGAGACATTAGAGTAGTCTGGTTTAATTTCCAAGGCTTTGTCATAGTTAGCGATCGCCCCCTCGAAAATCTCCAGCCGTAAGCTGTTGCTCTCCTTGCTCTACCCGACTCTTTGCATCTTCACCCATTCCCCACACCATCATCAGTTTGCGATTTTACAGGTGGCTGAAGTGTTCTAGAAACCGTTAAATTCAGCATCATGACCAAAGGCAAACCATGACGTGAAAGTTAAAGACGTGATTAATCTGGTAGAGGAAGATGGATAGGTACTGGTTAGGACTCCGGTAGCCATCGTCAATTCAAGCATCCGATTAAGCCAGGAAAAGTTACCATAGCAGGTAAACCTAGTGTAGATATGCCACCAGGTACACTAAACAGCATCCTGAAACAGGCAGGATTAAAGCCAGAATAGCCATGCGATACATCATTATTGTTGAAGAAGGAAAAACTAGCTTTGGTGCCTATGCTCCAGATTTGCCAGGCTGCGTTGCGGTTGCAGAAACCCGCGAAGACGTTTTGCATCTGATGCAAGAAGCGATCGAATTCCATCTTGAAGGTTTGCAGGAAGAAGGGCTACCTATTCCAGAACCAACTTCTAGCAGTGCGTATGTTGAAATTAGAGCAGCCTAGGCGATTGATCTTCATGTAGAGGGCTGATATGAGCCAAGTTGATTATGCTGTGATGTCTGATGTGGAATTAAGACAATATTTCCTGAGACATCGTGAGGACAAAGAGGCGCTTCAAGCTTATTTAGATAGGTTGGGCGACCCTTGCGGTATCTGCGAAGCAGCACGCCCCCGCCAAGTCATCACCACCGTAGATGACCCAGATTTTGATGCCAAAATTCAAGCCGCCATTCTACGAAAAATGCAAGCGGCTGGTAGCAGTGAAACCGAACTTTAAAAATCCAAAATCCCCATTCCCCTTTAAAGTAGATCATCTGAACCGCAACCCTCCGCCGTGACCTACGAACCCCTCCACCACAAATATCGTCCCCAAACCTTTGCCGAGCTAGTGGGGCAAAGCGCGATCGCCACTACGCTTTCCAACGCCCTGCGCCAGCAGCGGATCGCCCCGGCATACCTGTTCACCGGAGCTAGGGGCACGGGCAAAACATCAAGTGCCCGCATTTTGGCAAAGTCGCTGAACTGCATTGCCAGCGATGTGCCGACTGACCAGCCTTGCGGAGTGTGTGAGGTTTGTCGCTCGATCGCCAATGGGTCGGCTTTAGATGTGATTGAGATTGATGCAGCCAGTAATACGGGGGTTGATAACATTCGGGAACTGATCGAGCGATCGCAGTTTGCACCAGTGCAATGTCGGTACAAAGTCTATGTTATTGATGAGTGCCACATGTTGAGCAGTGCTGCGTTCAATGCGTTGTTGAAGACATTAGAAGAGCCTCCTGATCGCGTTACATTTGTGCTTGCGACTACTGATCCTCAGCGCGTTCTTCCGACTATTATTTCTCGCTGTCAACGCTTTGACTTTCGCCGTATTCCGTTAGACGATATGGTGGAGCATTTGAAGATGATCGCCACCCAAGAGGCTATCAATATTACTGGCGATGCGGTTCAGCTTGTGGGGCAAATTTCTCAGGGTGGACTGCGAGATGCCGAGAGTTTGCTGGATCAACTCAGCCTGGTTACAGGACAAGTAACGATTGATCGTGTTTGGGATTTAGTGGGGGCAGTTCCCGAAAAAGATTTGCTGACTTTGGTGAAAGCGATCGCCCAAAGTGACAGCACCTTGGTTTTAGACCAAACTCGGCACTTGATGGATCGCGGACGAGAGCCCCTAATTGTGCTGCAAAACCTTGCTAGCTTTTATCGAGATTTACTCATTGCGAAAACCACTCCTAATCGCAATGAGTTAGTCGCTATTACGCCGCCCACTTGGGCAGAACTGTGCGCTTTTGTCCAAGGATTAGAAATTGGCACAATTTTAAGAGGGCAACAACATCTCCGAGCAGCCGAGTTGCAGGTTAAAAACTCGACTCAGCCTCGCTTGTGGTTAGAAATTACGTTAATGGGATTATTGCCCTCGGCGATCGCGCTAGCTTCTACAGCGCCCAAACCCCTAGAACATCAAGTTGCGCCAGTTAGCTCACTGTCAGTTGCGCCACCACCAATTGCGCTGCCACCAATTGCGCCACCTGTCGCTATACCCTCTGAGGAAGCGCGCTGCTTCGCAGATACCGCAAGGGTCGTCTCACCGATTGCGCCACCCCAAACTATCCCCGATCAGTTGCCGCCAGAACAACCGACTCCGATCGCCCCTACCGAAGAATCCTTGCCTCAAGCATTGCCTACCGCAGCCGTTTTAAACCTGCAAGAAATTTGGGTAGAAGTGTTGCGTCGGGTGCAGCCTTATTCAACCCAGGTAATGATGAGCCAGCAATGCCAGCTATTAGGATTAGATGAGCATGAAGTCCGGATGGGAGCCAGATCTGAAAAGCTGTTTCGGATGGCGAAGGAACGAATGCCCAATATTGAGGCAGCCTTTGAACAATATTGCGATCGCAAGATCAAAGTGACCCTAGAAGTTATGGCTCCTGGTGTTGCCACTGCTGCCGCTCCCACTAGCCCCCCGCCTCAGGCACCGCCTCAGATATCGCCTCAGGCACCGCCTCAGATATCGCCTCAGGCATCACCACAAGTACCCAAAGCACCGCCCTCCAGCCCCCGAACTGCCGAAGCAGCACCGTCCTTCCCAGGGCAAAAGCCCCCTGAACCGCTTCATCATTTATCCCCTGAACCGCCTGTCAGCACCAGTGTTGATAGACCGCCGCTTGTGCCAGAGACACTGGCAATAGAGCGTAACACTCCTACTCCCGAAGTTTGGCATTCGGATGATGAGGTTACTCGTTCGACTAAGAGTTTTGCCCAGTTTTTTAACGGGCAAATTGTTGATTGGGAGGATACTCTCTCGGTTGACGAGATTACCGGAGATTTGGCACTGGCTGACGGCACCGTTGACCCCGATACAGATCCCGATAGTGATGTGCCGTTCTGAAGCGGGCTAGTATCGCAAAAAAATAATCCCTTCGTTACACCTGCGACGAAGAGATTAAAAGAAATAGACTTAAAGCCTATGCCTGAATTGCGAAATCTGAAGCACCCAAATTACCATCAGCAGAGCCGGGCTTGCGAATATTCGCAAAGATGCCCCCGGAGCCAAAGCCGTCTTTACTACCATTTTCGTTATAGAACAGGTTACCCGTAGAGCGAATATAGGTCACTAGCGCAGAACTATTTTCGGCTTGACGGATAGTGCCAACTGAGCTAAAAGTCACTCGGCTGTTAAAGAACTGCTTACCAACTTGGGTAAAAGTCGTTTGGTCAAGGACAATTTTATCTTCGCCCCGTTTGAAGTCGATAATCCGATCGCTGCCAATCGTATTAACATCAAAAGCTTTGCCCGTATCGAAGATAAAGCGATCGCTACCCTCATCACCTCTCAGTTTATCTCTGCCCGCACCGCCTGAAATTCTATCGTTCCCACTGCCTCCAAATACTCTATCTTGACCTTCGCCTCCCGTAAGAATATCATCGCCGCCTAAGCCAGTTACCAAATCATTCCCACCCTGCCCATCTAATCGATTCGCAGCCATATTCCCCGTAATGACATCTTTGGCTTGTGTTCCAGTTATGCTGTCGTATCCTATAATGTTCGCCTTAACGATCGGATTACTGTTAATCGTTAACGTTCCAATCGTTAGGTCTGCATTCATCGAAGCGGTCTTTTCAGCAGAGCCATCGACTAGAGGAGACTTGAGCGAAATTAGGGTAGTTTGGTTCAGCAACACTGAGGCGGTGCCAGCCTTAATATTGGGGGTGACTAAATCGAGTTTGCCGTCGCCATTCACATCCCCGATCGCCACTCCAAAAGGCCCTGCATCTACGCCAAAGAAGACTTCACTGTTGAATGTGCCATCGCCTTTACCCATTAAAATAGAAGCATCATTACTATCAAAATTAGAAGTCACAATATCTAAAACTTTATCGCCATTAAGATCGGCAGTGGCAATAGCACTGACCCCCTTACCCACTGCAAAACTTTTCGCAGTATTAAACGTGCCATTACCATTTCCTAAAACTACTGAGACATCGCTATCATTTGCCGTTGCAAAATCCAGTTTGCCATCGCCATTAAAATCTCCTGAAACAATACCGTAAGGCGAGTTTCCAACTGCGACATTAGTAGGTGCGCCGAAGCCGCCCAAACCGTCGCCTGCCAAGATTGAGACAGTATTAGCATTCAGGTTCGCGGTAGCAATGTCAACTTTACCATCACCGTTAAAATCGCCTGTAGTAGCAGCGGCTGCACCTGCACCTGCCTTATATCCAACCGCTGTGCTGAACGTGCCGTTACCTGCACCCAGCAGAACAGAAACGTTATTGCTAGCAACGTTGGTCGTCACCAAATCTGCACGACCATCTTTATTCAGATCAGCAACTACAACGCTGTGGGGTTCGTTGCCGACTGTAATTAAAGCAGGAACAGTGCTGAAGGTGCCGTTGCCACCACCTAAAAGAATGGAAATATTACCGGGAGTCGATTCGTTAGCCGTAACAATGTCTGCAAAGCCATCGTTGTTAAAGTCGCCTGTTGCTGCAACTTCCGGTTCTCTACCGTTTACTTGCAGAGAGATAGGAGTAGCGAAACTACCAGAACCGTTGCCCAGCAACACAGAGGCAGTGCCATTAGGCTGATCTTCGCCATTGCCCACCAGTAGATCAAGAACTTTGTCGCCATTGAAGTCTGCCAAAACAACAGCTTTAGATCTTGCGCCGGGTGCGAGAGGAATAGGAGTGCCAGGGGCAACAATAAATTTGAGGGGAGACGGATTTATCATAAGTTATTCAACTGGTTTTAAACAGGGGTAGATCTGTGGTTAGTCTTGGCGCGTTCAACGATTTCTCGTTCGTTCTAATGCTGCTCATGATGCAGTCATTTTGAAATCACGGGTAAATACCGCATTACGCAGTTTTGACTGGCACATGCATAGCGATCGCCATGCATCAATCAACCCCAGTATTTCCAGCTTTTTTCAAACATAGACCTGTGACAGTTGCCTATGGCGGCATGACGTTAGGTGTAATATCTGATGACAGACAAATGATTAAATTGAACCCGACAGAATGCGATCGCCCTCCGGATTCAGCGGTGTATTGGTTCCATCCACCGTTACATAAATTCCAGTTGCCTTAACTCCTTGAGGCGGCGTTTGAGAGGGCGTTAATTTAACAAATACTGAACCCTTAGCATCAGTATTAAAATCGCCACAAGGAAGGGTTTGACCATTGGCAAGCGTTAGCCACATTCGATAAATTTGGTCGGGGGGCAAGGGTGGCAAGTTGCCTAAAGACACCACAACCTCTTGCCATTGACCCGGTGTGAAGAGGAGCGTTCCGGCGGCTTTTTCACCCTTAAGCGCAACAAGACGACTGTTAGGGCGCTGAAGAATGGCAGCAACTCGATCGGTTTGCGTGGAGTCGGTTTCTGTTTGTTGGGCAAAGCTTAGCGCTTGCCGAAGGCGGAAATTATCAGCCCCTAGCATTAGTGCCAGCAGCGTGGTTAGACCCGCAAGGATCTTGCCCCAACCGATAGAGGGCGACCCTTGCGGTATCTGCGAAGCAGCGCGCAACACAGGGTCTACTGAAGCGGGTGTGGGACTTGATAAAGCATTCGCTATCAAGATCTTGTCTCGTAATTGGGGCGGCGGTGTCATCATAGGCATTGCTTGAGGCGTTGACCAGAGGCTAACCTGCATAGCGCGGACTTCTGCTGATAGCGCTGCATCCGTCGTCAAGCGTCGTTCGACTCGCGCCATTTCTTCGGGTTCCAGGTCGCCCAAGACATAGCCAGCAATCATGAGTTGATCTTCTGTCGATATTTGTGTCATCTTCCTATCCCACCGCGTCGCCTAAAATTTGTCGAAGCTTAATTAATCCTTGTCGGGCATGGGTTTTGACCGTACCCAAGGGCAGACTCAACTGTTGGGCAACTTCAGATTGACTCAAGCCTTTGTAATAGTTCAGTTCTAACACTTGTCGTTGGTTATCGGAGAGGTGGGTCAGGGCTTGCCGAACGGTTTGTTGCTGTTCGGCAGAAGAGGCTTGTTCTAGGGGCGTGGGGGCAGAAAACTCAAGGGGGGTTGATTGCTGTAAGCGATCGCTCATACGTTGCTGGCTGCTGCGACTATGAAGTTTGTTGATGGCGCGCGATCGCGTCATAACGCCCAAATAGGTACTTAATGCAGCCCGACTCGGATCAAAGCGCTCCTGCTTCCAAAAGGTCAGAAATACCTCTTGAGTCAGGTCTTCGGCTTCATCTGCTTGATTCAAAATTTTGAAGGCGATAGTGTAGACCAAACCCCCATAGCGATCATAGAGAATACCGAGGGCTTGCTGCTGTCCGCCTCTCAGGAGACGGATGAGTTCAGCATCGGTAGTATCAGCTTGAATCCGAGGCATGTATCCAATCAGAGTGAACGATGAAATTATACCTCGTTCTGAGTTGATGCAGTAGACGTTCAAGAGGTGCAGAAGAGACGCAAACAGGGCACGGCGATCGTGCCCTGTCGCTTTGAGAATGCTATTTCTAGACTAAGCTAAAGTTGTTGACAGAGAAATTTGCCACACTGGCAAGGGAACCTGTTTTCGCATCACCCAAATTCGCCAAAACGCTAATGTCGCCGCCGTTGGCTAAATCTTTTGAGTAAACTAAGCGGTTAATGCCCAGAGTAGTGTTGAAGTAGACAAATGCTCCTTCTTTATCGGTAATGCTATTGTTGTCAGCGATCGCCTTTGCCGCACCCGCCGCCGCCGCAAATCCGTTGGTCAGAACTAGAACGTTGCCGTTGGTCAGGGTTGAAGACGTCCCCTTTTGAAAATTGATAGCGCTAATGCCCAAATCTTTAGAATTTAAGTTGAAGCGATCGCCGCTGATCTCAAAGTCTTTAATCACATCCGGCTTATTCAGGACGCTAATGCCCGTCCCTCCGGCGTTAGGAGTGAGCGCACCACCTGCAAAAACATTGCCTGCGTAGACAAACTGATCAGCGCCAGATCCTCCCGTTAAAGTATCTACACCGTCTCCCCCTGTGATCACATCATTGCCATCACCGCCAGTCATCACATCATTTCCCGTACCGCCAATCAACACATCATTTCCAGCATCACCATTGAGTTGCAAAAGCGTACTCGTTGCTGATCCATCAAAACTGTCATTACCATCGCCACCAGAGAAAGAAACTAGGTTCACACCTGTGCTAGATAAATCGTTTACTTTGAAGGTATCGTTTCCTGCTAAACCGATTACATCAAAAGCTTCTGATGTATCTACAGTTAAAGTAAAACGTCCTGCTCCCAGCGTTCCATCCAATGCAACTCGCTCAAAAAATGCTTTGTTCAATGCATCTTTACCAAGGACGAAACTATCCGCTTTTGTCTCGGCTCCTTTAACAACAATCGTATCATTTCCGGCGTTCCCGCTCATGATATCGCTGCCATCTCCATCAACCCATTCCAGCGTATCATTACCATTCCCACCTGCCATCACATCATCGCCCTTTCCACCCGAAACAGTGTCATTGCCATCACCACCATTCAGGGTGTCATTGCCATCGCCGCCCTCTAGAGTGTCATTGCCTGTACCACCATCCAGGGCATCATTGCCATTACCGCCGAGCAGTGTATCGTTGCCATTACCGCCTACTAGACTATCAGCACCGTTACCACCATCCAAGAAATCATTGCCATCGCCTCCGTTTAAGATATCATCGCCTCTCCCTCCGAACAATTGATCTGAATCATCGCCTCCGTTCAAACTATCATTGCCTGCTCTGCCAAAAAGAAAGTCATTGCCTGCTAGCCCTAACATGACATCTTTTTTGTTAGTGCCTCTGAAAACGTCGCTGCGATCGGTGCCTTTAATTCTTTTGGATTTTGCCATGATCTTTCTCCTTATTGCTGTCGTGAAGATGGTGAAAGCGAACTAACAACTATCCAAATATTTTGGGAAAGCGTTTGTGTTGTTCTGTCATGGATACAGGTGTGGTCAGCACCTGGATTTAAATTAGGAAAAAGTTTTCTAGGAAGAGGCATTTGGCAGCAGATGGAAGAGCCGTATGATCAGCGATCAACGACAATCGTGAAACCAACTTGCAGTTCCATAGAGGTTGGTTAAAGTCGGAAGATCTTATATTGATGGGCGATCGTCAAAATCCAGACTTTGATCTAGATTCCATGACATGCGACCCTGTATCAATTGCATGTTTAGTGCTAGGAGTAGATTTTTATCACGCTCAAGTCCCAGATAGACTGGGTATGCCTCAGACCCTGGGGAGAAGCCCCAATGGTGCTGGCAATTCCTACTCATTACGGGGAAGCATCCTACTCATGGTAGATGTTCTCCCAACCTTCTGAATGTTATTCATGACTAGGCGATCGATTTCTGGTACTAGTGCTTGAGATAGCTTCCTATCAGGAGCAGGCAAGCATCCTTACTACTTTTGACCTTGGCTTGCTCTAACTCTCAGCAACACTTGCCGAAAGCAAGGTAATTAACCCTTAAGTTGAGGCATTTTTTCCTAAAATTTGTCCTACAGCTAGGGTGCGGCTCAGTATATAGTGAGAAGTAGGCGTAGCATCTATCCGCGTAGGTTGGCTCTTTATTTTTAATCTTCTCGATCGCCACTTTAAAGTAGAAAGTAGGAAAAGTAGAAAGTAGGACA
Source organism: Timaviella obliquedivisa GSE-PSE-MK23-08B (assembly GCA_019358855.1). Classification (NCBI taxonomy): domain Bacteria; kingdom Bacillati; phylum Cyanobacteriota; class Cyanophyceae; order Oculatellales; family Oculatellaceae; genus Timaviella; species Timaviella obliquedivisa. The sequence continues at coordinate 32,247 of JAHHII010000007.1, forward strand.
TCCTAACAGTTAAATTTGAAGGTTGTGTTCTGGTGCAATCTCTGTTGTGGTTCCTTTAAGGGGTGGCTGAGTAAGAGTGATATCGGACGTAGCTTTGCAATCTCTGATTAACTTTTAAAACTCTATCCTATGAAGCAAGTTATAACCTGCTGAGTTTAATTGATTAAGCCAAGGCGTTTCGGCGCATAATTTTGAGGGAAAGGAGAAAAACTGAGCTTTAACAGTCTCCACCTCTAGAATTAGCTACTGATAATGACTGAATAATGATTGCCCCTTTCTAAAAATTAGAAAACTTTGAAGTACACTCAGCGATTGCTAAAAACAGTCCCAGGTCATACCGTTGGTGGGCGGTATCGAATCGTTCGCCAACTGGGGGTAGGGGGATTTAGTCAAACATTTCTGGCAGAAGATACTCAACTACCCAGCCATCCGCTTTGTGTTGTCAAACAACTCAAGCCACAAGTACGTAACCTAGAGCGATGGTCGATCGCCAAACGCCTCTTTGATACTGAGGCTCAGGTTCTCTATCAGTTAGGAAATCATGACCAAATTCCTCGTTTATACGCTCACTTTGAAGAGCATCAGGAATTTTATTTAGTTCAAGAATTAGTAGAAGGGGAATCGCTACAAAAATTGTTCATTCCCGAACAGCCCTGGACAGAACAACGGGTCATTGTTCTGCTGAAAGACATTTTGCAGATTTTAATCTTTATCCATGACCAGAATGTTATTCATCGAGACATGAAGCCTTCTAATATCATCTGTCGTCAGCGGGATGGCAGAGCGATGTTGATTGATTTTGGGGCAGTTAAACAGGTCAGTGCCCCCTCGCTTGATGCAGCCGATGGACAAATGATGACAATTTCTATTGGCACTCAGGGCTATGTGCCAACGGAGCAGTTAAGCGGTAGCCCTCGATTTAACAGCGATATTTACGCAGTGGGGATTATGGGAATTCAAGTTCTGACTGGAATTCGTCCTCATTTATTAGAGCGCGAAGTTCAGACGAACGAAATTATTTGGCGCAATCGTCCGACTGACCCGCCAGGAACATCGGTGCAGATTAGTCCCGAATTAGCGACTATTCTCGATCGCATGGTGTGTTATCACTTCAGGGATCGCTACCAAACGGCGGCAGAACCTTTACAGGCTCTTGAAGAACTGCTGCAACAACGGAACGATGTGGTACCTGCCCTTGAATTTGCTGCCCTTGCCTCTGAGTCGGCGATCGCTTGGAACAAACTAAATCAAAGTTTTGAGCAATCTTTGGCCTCGCCACCGCTGCTAGCCCATCCTGAGTCACCGCTAGCGGTTGCTGTTACTGATGCGGCGATCGCTCCAACTTCTTTTGAGGGCATTGCCAATGCGGCGATCGCCCCCACCTCCTTCAAAGTAGCGCCTGAGTTAATGACCCTTAAAACAAACATCGTGGCAAGGTCGGCTGTAAGGGAGTTGCCAGCTTCTCGTCCGCCGTTGCTCCAGGCAGCCATGGCTCAGGTTCGCTCAACCTTGCACACGGCTTCTCAAAAGATCCCTCACCCATCAGAGTGGAATTCTAATATTTGGAGAGTAGGCATCCTTGGTGGACTAAGTATCGCGGCGATCGTTAGCTTGTCCTATCCCTCCAATCGGCTCAAGGGGCTTAGTATTATTCCTCGTTCAGCCCAAGTTACTCCTACCACGACCCCTATTTCTTTGCCTTCTTTGCCCTGTCGGGAACCTTCCCCCCCCCCCTTGCCGTCTAGAGAAGCGGACTACGAGTATCCAGACGGCACCCGCTATTACGGCTCAGTGGCGCAGGGTCGTCCAACCGATGGTCGAGTGCTGATGGTGTTTCCTACCGGTAATCGCTATGACGGAGATCTGAAGGGAGAAAAACGTACAGGATGTGGCACTTACACGTTTGCTAGTGGAAAACGTTACGTTGGGCAGTTCCAAAACGATCGCTTTGAAGGGCAAGGCACCTGGATTTTGCAGAATGGCGATCGCTATATTGGTAGCTTCCAAAATAATCGATGCCAAGGTCAAGGCACATTTGTTTTTGCAAACGGCTCATCTAGGCGTGGTGTATGGCAGGATGGTAGCTTAATTGACGGCAATTTATCGTGTAACCGCTGAGCTTAAATTTAAGTCTTTTGAGGTTATAAATAAAGCACGGATTAATGCTACCTTCACATTGTTTATTCAGTATAAAGAGGCATGATTTATGACTAAGAAGTTGTCTAAGTTACTTAAACTCTCGTTGCCCCTCGTCACACTGCTTTTCATAAGCGGAGGCAGCTTAATTTCTAACAAGGCTCTTGCTCAAGATACTCCAGACCCTACCCCTGCCTCACCCTCACCCTCACCTTCACCTTCACCTTCACCTTCACCTTCACCAGGAACAGCAACGCCCACTACCCCAACTCCTAGCAGCACTCCCACTCCGGGTAGCACAACAACTCCTGGCGGTACGACCACTCCTCCGGGTAGTACAACAACTCCAAGTGACACCACCCCTGACAGTACGACTCCCAATAGTACAACCACTCCTAATACTACAACTCCTTCCAACGGCACGACTTCATCGCCTAGCGACACAATTAGACCTACCACTCCGACTTCAAACCCTAACCCACGGGCTTTATGGTAAAGCAGTTCTAGGAATTGCTTGGGCGTAAAATTCCTGCCTGTAGAGACGCATTATTTGTTCTTTTAGGGTGTTCTTCCAGGGCAATCTGCGTCTTTGTCTTAGCATCAGTAAGCGCCTAGTCATCCTAGTTGTGGAGCAAGATGTAAGAACTACCTTCTTATCTATATAACCGGGTTCCTTATCGAACTAGGTTTTTAACAGAGATCTAGAGTTAGTCAATTTCTCTCTACAGCAGGTATCGATATCAAAATATTGGCATTGCCGAATTGTAAGCTGAAGATCTAGTTCCCCTGCTCTCTTAGGGCAGGGGCTAGAAGTTAGGTTTAATCAACAAGGCGACGGATCTCTCCTCAGCCCTTCTTCTAAAGACAAGGGTATTTGAGCAGATTCATAATTTCATTCAGTAACGCCCAAATATTTAGGTCAAATGTTTTTGTCAAACCATAAAGCGAATGGGGATCTTCGGTACTCTTTACAAGTTTCTTTAGGAGCAGTGTTAACCCTTATTTTTGTTGGATTGCCAGCAACTGCCCAATCTGCAACTCCTGAAGCCATTGGTCAATCTGATGAGGTCACCCCATCGTCACCGCTTTATCTTCCCTTTCTAGATGAAGTTCAATATTTACCTCCCATTCAACCTGTTCTACCAGAGGTTTCAGAAACCCGCCTCGTGCTTAAGATAAGTGAGCGTATGGTTTATGTTTACCAAGGTAACTCGCTAAAGGTAAGCTATCCCGTGGCTGTGGGTAAAAAGGGTTGGGAAACGCCGACAGGTCAATTTAAGGTCACTTCAATGCTAGAAAACCCGGGTTGGACAAATCCTTTTACGGGTGAAGTGGTGAGTGCTGGAGCAGATAATCCTTTGGGGGAGCGCTGGATTCAGTTTTGGACGGATGGTCAAAATGCGATCGGGTTTCATGGTACGCCGAGTCGAGAATCTGTAGGTCGGGCGGCTTCCCATGGCTGTGTACGGATGTATAACGAAGATGTTCGCGAACTGTATGCTCTAGTTTTGTTAGGAACACCTGTGATAGTAGAACCCTAAAAGATTGATTTATGATGAATTTCCGGAAACGTTGAGCTATTTTTAGAACAAATATTAAAAATAAACATTCAGTTAACAGAATCGGAGAGGCGGATGATTGCCTATGTTTTTGCCAATTATTTCTTTAAATGTAAAGAAAAGAGTGCAGAGAAAGAGTGCAGAGAATGTGATTAGAAGTTTTGGCGTTGCTGAATGAAAGTATGAAAATTTGGTTCCCCTGCCTTGACAGGGAAGGGGCTGAGGGGGTTTGAATCAGCAACGCAGCGAGACAGATCTCTCCCCAAACCCTCTCCTAAAGGAAAGGGGCTTTGAGCAGATTCATATTCACTAATGCCGAAGTTTTATAGCGATCTACCAATTTGTTTGATTTGAGCTAACTATTCTATTTATTCCTAGCTGCACGGTAAAAAAATTCTAGGTGCCGATTATGTCAAATCAAAACAGCGTACAGTGGCAGGCTGGGAATATTATTCTCGACTTGTATAAAGTAGTTGGCATTTTGGGGCAAGGTAGCTTTGGCGAGGTCTACAAGACTCGACATTTGGGTTGGAATACTGACCTATCGGTTCATAGTCCATCTTCAGCAACTCTTACGGCGTTAGGTGGAAATGAAAACTTTGAGCAGCAGGTTAAAACTTGGATCAGGCTAGGGCTGCACTCTCACATTGCAGGGTGCTACTACATCCGCTATGTCAATGACCATCCGTTGGTGTTTACGGAGCATGTGGCAGGCGGCAGTTTACGAAATTGGATTGGCGATCGCCGTCTCTACTCCAATGGCACCACACTTGCCTTGCGTCGTATTTTAGATATCGCGATTCAACTTGCCTGGGGGCTTCACTATGCCCATGAGCAAGGCATCATTCACGAGCATGTTACGCCTAACACGGTTTTGATGACCGCTGCTGAGGAAGCCAAGATTACTGATTTTGGTTTGGCAAAAGCCGATACTACCGCGATCGCTTACCTGGCTCCAGAGCAGCACCGTCAAGCACTCTTAACCCAGCAAACTGATTTATGGGGTTGGGGGTTAACGGTGCTAGAAATGTTTGTCGGTCAATGCACCTGGGCAACTGGGACAACCGCCATGCAGGCATTAGATCATTATTTAGAACATGAACTCAAAGAAGCGCAACTGCCTCGAATGCCTGTGCAAGTTGCCCAACTTTTGCAACGCTGCTTTCAAGACAGCCCAGACGATCGCCCTGCAAGTTTGAGAGAAGTGGCAAATCTTCTTCAGGCTCTCTACCTAGAAGCAATGGGTCGTCCATATCTGCGGCAAGAACCGCCCCTGACTCCCACGACCGCGGATGACCTTAATAATAAAGCTGTATTTGCCTGGGATTTGGGGCAACTGACGGAAGCCTTCAGGTTGTGGGAGCAAGCGTTGATAAATCAACCTCGACATTTGGAGGCTATCTACAATCGAGGGCTAATGTTGTGGCGATCGGGCAGAGTCAGCGATGATCAGGCACTACTACGGCAATTAGAGCAGCAATTAGAAATGAGCCGTTCTTCTACGCAAGATTGGCGAGTCGAGTATCTCTTGAGCCTGGTTCAAATGGAGCGAGGGAATTACCAGACAGCCCTACAAATTTTAGAAGGAGTTCACGCGAGAGGCATTCAGCAAGACGATATCCGAGCCGCCCTCACCCTAGCAAAAGAGCGTCTGCCCCACGCTAAGCAACTACTGCCTCAACTCGGTGAAGCAACCCAGAAAAAACGCACCAATCACAAAATCAAAGCCATCACTTTAAGCCCAACCAGTCTCTATGCCCTCTCTAGCGGTGAGGAAAAGGCGATACGGCTGTGGGATATTGCTAAGGGGCGGTGTTTATGCCTTTTTAAAGGACATGAAGAACAGGTGCTTTCGGTGGCATTTAGCCCCGATGGTTGCTCTATTTTGTCGGGGGGCGATGACCAAACAGTGCGGCTGTGGAATGTGGGTGATGCTAGCCAAGTTCATACCTTTGACGGTGGAGAACGCCGGGTTATAAGGCGAGATACAGGCAACCTATTTAAGCCTCTTGGTATTTTAGTCAATAAACTGCGCAACCTAACTCGCCAATGGGGATCGCAGGGTCATCAGGGCGCAGTGCGATCGGTGACTTTTAGTGCAGAGGGTCGCTATGTCCTTTCAGGGGGGGATGATCAAGTCATTAAGCTGTGGATGGTGGCAACGGGTGAGTGTTTGCAGACTTTTCGGCGGCATCAAGGGCGCATATCAACCGTGCTGTTTCATCCCGATCGCCAGCACATTCTATCGGCTAGCGATGACCAAACGATCAAAGTTTGGGAGATTGCTACGGGTCAAGCTAAGCAGACTTTTGAAGGACATCACGATCTGACCTCAATGGCTTGTAGTCCAGACGGATTGTCTGTTTTGGCAGGAGATAATCCTATCAAACTTTGGAATATGACCACCGGGCATATGACCCGAACGTTTGAGGGACATCAGGGAGCCGTCCGAGCGGTGGCATTTAGCCCAGATGGTCGGTTTTTCTTGTCGGCAGGCGATGATCAACTGCTGAAGCTGTGGGAGGTGAAGACGGGGCGCTGTTTGCGAACTTTCGAGGGACATGAATCAGTGATTCGAGCGATCGTCCTGAGTTCAGATGGTCAGCATGTGCTGTCGGCAGATGCGTCAACGCTGAATTGGTGGGCGGTTCATAGCACCGATGCGCTAGATTTGGCACCGTTACGCCTCTCTAATTTGCAACTCACTGAGCCGGAGATCGGAGGCGATCGCCTCTATGAACAAGAGCTAGCCCAATCCCAGGCGGCGCTAGAGGAGGGCGATGCGGTTACAGCGGCACAACATATTCGGCAGGCACGGGCACAACTCGGATACAATCGCGGGTCAGAAGCGGTTCAAGCCTGGCTCAATCTTTATACGGCGCTCCCTCGGCAAACTTTAAAAGATAGCTGGGAGCCTATAGGCTTTGAACGGTACACGGCAGCGTTGCACGCAGTGGCATTTAATCTAGCGGGCAACTCTGTTTTAGCAGGCAGTGCCGATGCAACGTTGAAACTGTGGGATATTGCGACCAGTCGTTGTCTTTTAAGCTTTGAAGGGCATAAGGGGGAAGTCGCAGCGGTGGCATTGAGTCCGGTCGGACACTCGGCTTTGTCGGGCAGTGCCGATGCGACGCTGAAACTGTGGAATGTGACGACGGCTGAATGTTTAAGAACCCTAACTGGGCATACCGCTGGAGTGAGTTCGGCGGCGTTTAGCCCAACGGGTCGCTATGCTTTGTCGGGCAGTAGAGATACCACACTCAAACTCTGGGAAATTGCCACGGGTCGGTGTTTGCAAACCCTAAAAGGTCACCGAGATGCGGTAATGGCAGTGGCGTTTGGCTCAGATGGGCGATCGGTAATATCGGCAAGTGCTGACAAAACCCTGAAGCACTGGGACATTGCCACAGGTGAATGCTTAAACACCTTTGAGGGGCATGTCGCGGCGGTTTATGCGGTAGATTGGAGTGCAGACGGTCGCTCTGTTGTTTCTGGCAGCGCTGACCAAACGCTGAAGCTGTGGACTACGGACGGCGAGTGTCTACGAACGTTTGCCGGACATGCTGGGGCAGTTCGATCAGTTAGCTTAAGTACTGATGGACGATATGCCCTTTCCGGCAGCGATGATAAAACCTGTAAACTGTGGAATGCTGTCACAGGTGATTGCTTATGGACTTTTGCCGGACATACGGCAGCGGTTCGAGCCGTAAGCCTGAGTCCAGATGGTCGCTATGTGTTCTCAGGTAGCGATGACCAATTTTGTAAAGCCTGGCTTTTAGATTGGGAATTAGCAGAGCAACCGCCCCGCAATTGGGATGAGGGAGCCAGCCCCTACCTAGAGTCTTTCCTGCGTTTACATACCCCCAGCGTTGGCATCTTGCCTGCTAGTCGTCAGCCTAGCGCTGAAGAAATCACCTTGGCGCTCACCTATGAGGGGACTCCGACCTGGACTGAAGTTAATTTCAACAATTTAATGCAAACGTTGAAGGCAGCAGGCTATGGCTGGCTGCAACCCAATGGCGTGCGTCAGCAGTTGAACCAAATGGTGAAGGCGATCGCCAAACCTGTTGCCCCAATTGCCCAAGTCGTCCAAGTCGCCCAAGTTCCGGCTTCGCCCGAAGCTCCGGCTCCCTTCGCCACAGCGTTTGCAACTGAATTCGCCACAGCATTTACCTCGTCTGAACCCAAGGCTAAAGTGATCTTGAGCGTGATTGCGGGCAGTTTGCAGGGATTAGAAGTGGAATTTGACGATCGCACCATTTGCATTATTGGTCGCGCCAAAGATTGTCATGTGCAGTTGCCCAATGACGAGTTGCACAAAACGATTTCTCGCTACCATTGCCTCCTCGACATTAATCCTCCGGCTGCCCGGATTCGTGATCTAGGCAGTCTGCACGGCACCTACATCAATGGTCAAATGATTGGCAAACGTCAACGCGACCAAACGCCTGAAGAGGGGGCTCAAATAAATTTTCCAGAACATGACCTGGCTGATGGCGATGAAATTAAGCTGGGACAAACTATCTTTTCCGTCAAGCTAGAATCCCTTGCCAAGGATGAACCTGTCGATGCAGGAACTAACAAACCTCTTAATCCTTTCACTGGCTTCCTCAATAGCGTGCCTTTAGTGGAATCATCGGGTGGTGAATCAGGTCATGAGAACGGCTTAGAGTTGCCTCTTATTGAAGGGTACACGCCAGTAAAACAGTTGACTATCAGTGAAGCAGGGGTGACGTACTTAGCTCGGCAAAACGCCACCGATCAACTGGTCACTCTGAAGGTCATGCTGCCCCAAAAGGCAGTACGACCTTCGGTTGTGGAAGCCTTCTTGCAGGAAATAGAGCTAATTAAAACCTTGCAGCATCCCAGTATTATTCGGCTTCTAGATTCTGGCTATCAGAATGATGCCTTTTTCTTTGCCATGGATGCTTGTGAGGGTGGCAGTGTGGTTGAGCTAATGCAGCAACGGGGCGGACGCTTGCCTGTAGATGAGGCAGTAGCGATCGCCCTACAAGTCTTAGAAGGTTTGGAGTATGCCCATCAGGTTAGGCTCCCCGTTGGCAGATTCACTGAGCGATCGATGCGTTCTGCTCAAGGCTTAGTTCACTGTGACCTCAAACCGAGTAATATTTTGCTGTCGGCTGGGTCTGTGCAGACGGTTAAAATTGCTGACTACGGTTTAGCCAAAGCCTTTGACCAGGCTGGTTTAGGGGGATTATCCATGAGTGGAACGGCAGCTAACCTGCCTGTATTTATGCCCCGACAGCAGGCGGTTAATTTTAATTATGCTGAGGCTGAAGTGGATGTTTGGGCGATCGCCGCCTGTCTCTACTACATGCTGACCGGAACATACCCACGAAACTTCAGCAGCGGCAAAGATCCTTACCTTGTCCTCTTACAAACCGATCCGATCTCGATTAGCCAGCGAGAAGTAACGATCCTTCAACCGATAGCCAATTTAATTGACCAAGCTTTGGTCGATAATCCCCAAATTATCTTTAAAACGGCAACAGCCTTTAAACAAGCCTTAAAGGAGATCTCTTAGCTGTCGCAATCTCGCAATCGGTAAACCCGCGTAGGGAGCGATATAGTAACAAATGTTCCCGATCGTGAGGTTCGGCTTGTGACTGATTCACCGCTTTTAATTGCCCAGCTAACGGATACTCATTTGTTTGCAGATGGCAGTCAGGAGATGCTGGGATGTCGGACGAATCACTCCTTCCGTGCAGTGGTTGCGGATATTAGTCAGTTGCAGCCCCAGCCGGATGTGTTGCTGTTGACGGGAGATCTTTCTCAAGATGAAACCCTAGAGTCGTATGTGTATTTGCGATCGCTCATCGAACCGTTAAACATTCCGACCTACTGGATTCCGGGCAACCATGACCAAGGCTTAGCCGACCTGGAGCAGGGCTTAAACTCTGCATTAATTTTGCCCGACAAACACTTTCAGAAAGGCGAATGGAATTTTATTTTGCTGAACACCATGATGATTGGCAAAGTGCAAGGACGGCTATCGGTTGCAGAACTCACGAGACTGGAGGAGCAGCTACACCTCCATCATCAGCCCACGATCGCAGTCCTGCATCATCCGCCGTTGCCAGTGGGCGCAGAGTGTATGGATCAGATTCGCCTAGAAAATTCCGATGAATTATTTGAGATAATCGATCGCTTTCCCCAGGTCAAAATCGTTCTGTTTGGGCATATTCACCATGCGTTTGAGCAGTTGCGGCACAGCGTTCGCTATGTGGGTACGCCCTCAACCTGTGTGCAGCTTAAGCCCAAAAGTGAGGTGTTTACAATTGACGCTCGCCCGCCCGGATTTCGGTTGTTGCGGCTGTATCCCGATGGGCAATATGAGACGGAAGTACGGCGAGTTGCGACCCTTGCGGCAACGGCAAAGCCGATCGCCAATGGTTAACCTGGGCGCGTAAATCAGCAGGTAATTTGTTGTCGTGGTGCGGATAAATGGGCAAGCGCGGCTGAAGTTGCCATCCGGCAGGTTGGAGCAGCGCGGCAAGATTTTCGTCGCGGGGATGGGGATAGTCGGGGTTGACTTCATCTTTGGGACTAATGCCGCCCAGATCGCTGGCTCCCGCTTGCAGACAGGCGATCAGTTGAGGCGCATAAGGAATGAGATTGGGGGGAATTTGCAACACAATATCAGCAGGTAATAAATGACGCGCAATCGCCACCAGTTCCACCAGTTGCTCGATCTCAAAAGCTTCTCCTTGCCACGCCTGATTCTGCCCCGGACTGTGCGGCTGAAGAATAACTTCTTGAATGTGTCCCCAATGGCTGTGGACTTGAGCGATCGTCTCCAAGGTTGCCACCCAATCTGCTTGGGTTTCCCCCAACCCCAACAGCAAGCCCGTGGTAAACGGGATCTGTAACTCTCCTGCCTGTTCTAGCTGCTGAAGCCGCAGCGCAGGTATTTTGCTAGGCGAATGGCGATGAACAGTTTGTAACAGCGCTGGGGTCATTTGCTCTAGCATTAACCCCATGGAAACGTTGACGGTTTTAAGCTGTGCCATTTCCTCATGAGTCAGCAACCCTGCATTGGTATGAGGTAAAAACCCAAGGCTAAGGGCAAGTTCACAAAGATCATAGATTCTTTGAAACCAATCAGAACGGCGATCGCTTTGAGGATGAACTTCGCCGCTCAGTACCAAAATTTCGATCACGCCTTGGGGTTGCAGCGATCGCAACGTGGCTTCCGCCCGTGCCAAAGTCATCCACTCATCCTGATTTGGATCAACCCGAAAGTTGCAGTAGGTGCAACGATTGAAACATTCGTAGGTGGGAACTAAGGTGTAGGCGGGGCTGTAAGTCGCTGTTAAATTCATAAATTTAAATTCATAAATTCACGTTGCAATCTCCAGGCACCGCACCAAAAAAGCCCAGCGATCGGCAATTTCTTCAATCACCTTCGCAGTGGGTTTCCCGGCTCCATGTCCTGCCTTAGTCTCAATTCTAATCATTACAGGTGCATCGCCCTGATGCGCTGCCTGTAACGCCGCTGCAAACTTAAAGCTGTGGGCTGGCACCACGCGATCGTCATGATCAGCGGTTGTAACCATCGTTGCAGGATAAGCTGTACCTGGCTTGAGATTGTGTAACGGCGAGTAGGCATAAAGTGCCTCAAACTCGTTCTCATTATCAGACGAACCGTATTCCTCGCACCACGCCCAACCAATGGTAAATTTGTGGAATCGCAGCATATCTAGTACACCCACCGCAGGCAGTGCTGCACCAAATAAATCAGGGCGCTGAGTCATGCAGGCTCCCACTAACAAGCCACCGTTACTGCCTCCGGCGATCGCCAATTTCTTCGACGATGTATATTGATTCGCAATCAGCCATTCTGCTGCCGCAATAAAATCATCAAATACATTTTGTTTACGCTGTTTTACGCCTGCCTGATGCCACTCTTCGCCATACTCGCCGCCGCCACGCAAATTAGGAACGGCGTAAATTCCACCTAACTCCATCCACACTAAATTACTAGGCGAAAAAGACGGGGTAATGGAAATATTAAAACCGCCGTAAGCATAAAGATAAGTCGGGTTATTTCCATCTAATACCAGTCCCTTTTTATGGGTAATAAACATAGGCACTTTGGTACCATCTTTGCTGTCGTAAAAAACCTGCTGAGTTTCATATTGCGAGGGGTCAAAATCTACATCAGGCTCTCGGAAAAGGCTGCTCTCTCCCGTCACCATGTTGTATCGGTAAATGGTATTGGGCGTGGTAAACCCAGTAAAGCTGTAAAAGGTTTCGGTGTCGTGGCGCTTGCCGCCAAAGCCACCTGCCGAGCCAAGTCCAGGCAGTTCAATTTCCCGTACGAATGCGCCCGTTAGGTCAAAGATTTTGATTTGAGTATGGGCATCTTTAAGGTAACTCGCAACAAATTGGTTATTAAGTAAGCCTATACCTTCTAGAGTTTCGTCAGCTTGAGGAATGATTTCGTGAACGGTATTGGGATTGGTGATGTCAATGGCGATCGCGCGTTTTCGAGAGGCATCTAAATCTGTTTCAAACCAAAAAGTTGTACCATCATTATCAATAAAACTATAACTGGCTTCAAACTCAGAAATTAACTCTACAACCGGGTTCTTGGAATTACCCAGATCCTTGTAAAACACCAAATTTTTAGGCTGGCTACCCCTCCAGACGGAAATGATTAGATAACGTCCATCTTCTGTGACTCCACCGCTAAAACCCCATTCTTTTTGGTCTGGACGTTCATAAATTAATACGTCTTCGGCTTGCGTTGTGCCCAAGCGATGATAGTAAAGCTTCTGAAAATAATTAACATCTTCTAGCTTTGTTTCTGCGTTTGGTTCAGCATAGCGTGAGTAGAAAAATCCCTGGTTATCCTGTGTCCAAGAAGCCCCCGAAAACTTAATCCACTGGAGATGATCGGGCAAATCTTCTCCAGTTTCTATATCGCGCACTTTCCACTCTTGCCAGTCAGAACCTGCTGTCGATAAGCCATACGCCATCAGGCGGGCATCTTCGCTGATGGATAAGCCAGAGAGGGCAACAGTGCCATCGGCTGATAACGTGTTGGGGTCGAGCAATACTTTGGGCTCGGCATCTAAAGCAGGCAGGGTATAGAGAACACTTTGGTTTTGTAAGCCGTCGTTTTTGAAATAAAAATAGCGATCGCCCTCCTTAAAAGGAATCCCAAACTTCTCATAATCCCAAAGCTTTGTGAGGCGCTGCTTTAAGGTTTCTCGAATGGGAATGTCGTTGAGATAAGCAAAGGTGACTTGGTTTTGCGCTTCAATCCAGGCTTGACTCTCTTCAGAATTAGGATCTTCGAGCCAGCGATAAGGGTCGGCGATCGCTTGACCATGATAATCGTCTACTTGATCAACAGTAGCCGTAATGGGGTAGCTCAGTTTAGTCGGAATCTGATCAGACTGAAGCATAGGGAAAGTTCTGAACGACAGTTCTTAATCTAGCGTGTTCCTTCAGATCAGTGCTCATAAAAAAAGTCTCTCCTTAGAAAGACTTTCGATACAATGCCAGAAAATAGAATGCCAGAAAATAGAATTACCTAGAAACAGGGAGCTTCGGCACCAGTGTGCCTAATGTTTGCCCATTTTGACTTGCCCGAGTAGGCTCTCGTAGTAGCACCTCACGGATCAGCCTTGCAGCCGCTCTTTGCGCCAATCCACCTGCAATATGCTGTCCCATCTCATGTAATTCAGGCTTAAAAAACAAGCGAGGTACCAAAGGAACCAGAAGCGCAGGATCAAATCCAGGTGTTTCGCGCAGCATCCCAACAATTCCTAAAATCCGATCCAAATTGCTGGGTTCAGGAGCCGCAACTCCCTTTTGAACGGATTTAGATTTACCGTTAGACGACTCAGCCCAGCCCAGCCAGCCCTCCACATTATGCTTAACCTGGTCTAGAGCATTACGCCCCAAATCATCAACCCCTTTAACAATTTCTTCTGCCAGCGAGTCTCGAATAAATTCTCCTCGCTCTGAAAAAAGAAACTCAACCGTCTGCTCTAACACCTGATTAATGTCATAGTCTTGACTCTCCTGAGCATTGTTTAACAAATTCTCTAATCGATTCCAACGGAAACTACCGTCCTTAAATAGAAGATCTTGCAAGGAAGTTCTAAGTTCAGGTGACTGGTCGGTGAGCAAGCGCTTAGCAACGTAGGGGTAGGCTTTACTCAGCACTTTAAATTCAGGATCAACGTTAATGGCAATTCCTTCTAACGTCACCAACGATCGAATAATTAAGGCGTAGTAGGCAGGCACCCGAAATGGGAAGTCGTACATCACCTGAGAGAGTTGATCGGTAATACTCTTAAAATTAAGTGCTGCCACACTAGCGCCCAAAGCCCCATCAAACACAGACTTAAGAGCAGGAATAATAGGAGTCAAATCAGTTTCAGGTGTTAAAAACTCCAGCTTTACATAGTCATTTGCCAAGCCATCAAAGTCACGGTTAACCAAATGCACCACTGCTTCAATCAGACCATAGCGCTGATAGGGCTGCACTTCACTCATCATGCCAAAGTCTAGATAAGCCAGCTTGCCATCGGGTGTTGCCAGCAGGTTACCTGGATGAGGATCAGCGTGGAAAAAGCCATGCTCTAGCAATTGCAGTAGAGAGCATTGAACGCCTACTTCCACCATGTAGCGAGCATCTAGCCCTAGCTCACGAATTTCTTGGGGATTGGTCAACTTAACCCCATTAATCCATTCCATGGTTAGCACACGCCGACCGCTGTACTGCCAATAAATTCGAGGCACGTAAATATCTTGCACATGTCCATAAAGTTGAGCAAATCGCTCAGCATTACGACCTTCGTGGGCGTAGTCCATTTCTTCAAAAATGCGAGCACCAAATTCGTCCATGATGCCAACAATATCGCTGCGAACCCGTTTAATATTGCTGCTTGTCCACGCTGCTATTTGCCGCAAAATGTACAAGTCTAAAGTGATGAGTTGCGCCAAACCAGGACGCTGAACTTTAACGGCAACGGTTTCGCCACTCTTAAGTTTACCTTTGTAAACCTGCCCTAGCGATGCAGCGGCGATCGGGTCAGCAGTCAGTTCAGCGTAGATATTTTCGGGGCGATCGCCCAATTCTTCCTCAATGAACTGGTATGCTAATTCGTTAGGAAAGGGGGGCAGTTGATCTTGTAGCTGCGTTAGCTCTTCTAAGTACTGGGGCGGCACCAGATCAGGGCGAGTTGAAAGCGCTTGTCCAATTTTGATATATGCCGGACCTAGACCCGTTAGGACCTCTCGTACCCGAATAGCACGTTTACGTTGATTCTTCTCAATTTGTCCGGTTTGCTTATCCCAGAGCAACGCTAGAACAAAGGTTAGGAAAGTCCACACAATTCCTAAAAGCCGTCCCCATACTTTGAACGGGCGCTTACCATACTCAGCCGCGATCGCTTCTGGGTCATATCGTGGCGCTTCGGGTTCATCGACCACATGGATTGACTTAAGATGCTCTTGGGGCGCAGGATGGAGTTCACTCTCCATCACCACAGCCGGAACGGAAGACGAATTAGAATTTGGAGTTACGGTTTGCATGAGGGACGACAAGTGGAGGAGAGTTGGGCAGTGCTGAGTCTTTCGGTTTTCTTTAAAGGTAGTTGAGGTGATTCTGGCAGAAGCAAGCGATAGCTGAAAGTAGGATTGCGCGAAACCAAAGGTAGTTAAATCACAATAATCTCTACATGTAACGTATTGTAACAGTAGCTTTAAGATTGTTCCTATCTTCCGCCTGATAGATTCGGTTGAGGCGTTAAGAAATCAGGCGATCGCTTCCCAAGGTAGCTTTCCCTCAGGCTTTAGATCCTCCTCTAGAGTTCTCTGCCAATCTAAATTTCTCTAATATTTCCTCAAAAAACATCTCATTTTCCGTGTGACGTTCCATGTAACGCATAGTCAAAACTAGGCGTTCTTCGTCTACATTTGTACTAGTCTATTGAGAACACCTGTACCTCATCCGCTAGAGCACCATTCATTCCTTGATTCTCGATAAACTTGTAACTATCAACCCCCGGTCATCGTATTGAAATCATGCTGATCTCTCTTCAGATTGAAAACTTCGCTTTGGTCGATCGCCTCGACTTAGAGTTGGGCACTGGGTTAAACGTTTTGACCGGAGAAACCGGAGCCGGGAAGTCCATTATTCTTGATGCGCTGGATGCAGCGCTAGGTGGCAAAGTATCTAGCCGAGTTATTCGCACGGGGGCAGAGCGGGCGGTTGTTGAGGCGACGTTTGATCTTGATCCGGGGCTGCTGGGCTGGTTAGCAGAGCAGCAGATTGAATTAGTTGATGATGTATCGCTAGTCTGTAGCCGAGAATTAGTGGCGGCGCGAAGCGGGGTGCGGAGCCGATCGCGGGTTAACGGAGTGCTGGTGAATAAAGCTCAGATGGATGATCTGCGCGATCGCCTCCTCGAAATTACTGCCCAAGGACAAACCCTACTGCTAGGCAAAGCAACCCTTCAGCGCGAATGGCTAGACGGCTTTGGCGGCGTACATCTGGTTGAACAACGCGAGAGCGTCGCTGATGTTTTTATGGCAGCCCAGCAAGCATTCAAAGCCCTAGACAAACGTCGCCAATTTGAACAACAGCGCCTCCAACAGCTTGATCTCTTTGAATATCAAGCCAAAGAACTGACTGCCGCCAACCTCAGCGATCCTGATGAACTGACCCAGCTTGAGCAGGAACGCCAGCGCCTCAGCCATAGCGTTGAACTTCAGCAGCAAAGCTATCGGGTCTACCAAGCCCTTTACCAAAACGATCGCGGCTCTGAAGCTTGCGCCGACTTACTGGGCACCGCTGAAAATACACTGATTGACATGACTCGTTACGACAGTTCTTTGCAGCCCATTTTAGAACTGGTGATTGAAGCGATGGCGCAGGTTGAAGAAGCGGGACGACAGATTAATGCCTATGGGGAGGCATTGGAAACTGACCCCGATCGCCTCCAAACTGTCGAAGATCGTATTCTTGAACTGAAGCAAATTTGTCGTAAGTATGGTCCTACCCTGGTCGAAGCGATCGCCCACAGCCAGCGCGTTCAACAAGAGCTTGCTGAACTGAGTGGCAGCAGTCAATCTTTAGAAGTTTTAGAGCAGAATTATCAAGCAATTCAGGCAGAGCTTTTGCAGTCTTGCAACAAACTGACTGAACAACGCAAGCAAGCTGCTCGTCAGTTGGAGGGGCTTTTGCTCAAAGAGTTAAAGCCGCTTGCCATGGATAAAGTGCAGTTCAAAGTAGAAATTAGCCCTAGCCAGCCCACTGCCATGGGGAGCGATCGCATCAGCTTCGTTTTCAGCCCCAACCCTGGCGAACCCCTGAAGCCGATGACAGAAATTGCGTCGGGCGGTGAAATGAGTCGGTTCTTGTTGGCGCTTAAAGCTTGCTTCTCTCAGGTCGATTCGGTGGGCACGATGGTATTTGATGAGATTGATGTGGGCGTTTCGGGGCGAGTTACCCAGGCGATCGCTGAAAAGCTGCATCAACTCAGCCATCGACACCAAGTTTTGTGCGTGACTCACCAGCCGATTGTGGCAGCGATCGCCGATCATCATTTTCGCGTTGATAAACAAGTTATTGATCCAGCCAATGGCAAACGGGGCAAAGCCAAATCAACCGCATCAGAAGACGTGCGAACTGTGGTGAGAGTCATGCCCTTAAACGAACATCAACGGCGAGAAGAATTAGCGCAACTGGCAGGCGGTCAATCGGATCAAGAGGCGATCGCTTTTGCAGATTCTCTACTGTTGCAAGCTGCCAATACGCGAAGTCAAAACAATCCATCTTTAACCGTTGCATCTAAATCAGCAGCAAAAACTAAAACTCGTTCTAGATAGGAGAACCACATTTACCTAAACTATTACAGACAGCTTATGAATGAAAGATTCAGGATGTTATGCGGAAAGTTTTAGTCCATCCACCTAATTTGGGGTAATATGCATAAAATTTCTTCCTAATAAGATTGCTAGGCGGCTCAGCCTACTTGCAATGAGATCACACAAAGATACTTATAGGATATTTCAGTGTTTGAATTATCATATATGCTTTCATTTCTATGAAAAGGTTTACGTGGAAAATTCCCGAAGATAGCCTACTGCACGAACATATCAAAAATAACAACCTAAGTACTGAGCGAGAGCGTCTAGAGCGTTACAAGTTTATATGGGAAGAATTCGGGGCTCCCACTGATATGCTCTTAGCTGGAGGTATTCCAGCAATATTTGCACTGAATGAGATGAAGATTGCGTTTATAAATGGTCAGTACATGGCAACTGTTCTATTGGCGCAAGTTTTCATTGAACATTCCTTAGGGGGATACTTTGCAACCAGCGACAATACAGCTATTTCAGCAAAGGTTTTTTAAAGTTAATAGATGAGGCATTTTCGATTGGATATATCAGTTTAGAGCTATCAGAGCATCTTCATGAGTTGAGGAAAATATGTAACCCTTATATTCATGCCAATGTTGGGTTAACTTCCAAAAGCTACATGGGCAGATTCTTAGAGCAGCAAGCTACTGATCCTGATACCCTCGCAGAACGGGATGCACGTAAGGCTATACAGATACTTGCGGATTTTATACGTTTTCAAGCACCAGATTGGCACCCAAGTAATCAAGGCTTTCAGGAATGAGAGGAACTTCAATAGCATGGACAGGTTATACCAATGTCTAGCAATACATCTATAGCAGGATCAAGATTTATTCTGGAGTAAAGCCATATGTCAGATTTGCTTAAAAGAATTACGATTAATCTACAACAGTGTGGTGGTCGCCCTTGTATTCGAGGGATGAGAATTAGGGTCTCAGATGTACTGGATTTATTCGCCGCTGGACTGAGTACTAAGCAGATTTTAGAAGAGATGCCTGATTTAGAGGCAGATGATTTGAAGGCAGCACTTCTATATGCCTCACGTAGACTTAATCATCCGGTGCTGGTTGCATGACAATTTGGGTAGACGCGCATTTGTCCCCTGCAATTGCAGTTTGGATTAGCATCACTTTTGGAGTTACAGCATTAGCTTTACGAGATATTGGTTTGAGAGATGCTGAAGATCCTGAGATTTTTGAGGCAGCAAAAGCCCAAGACGTTATCTTTATCACTAAAGACAGTGATTTTGTTGATCTGGTCGATCGCCTTGGCTCACCACCGCAGATTATCTGGTTGACCTGCGGTAACACCTCAAATATCCGGTTACAAGAGATTTTGAGTGCTACTTTGCCAAAAGCCCTGGAACTACTACGATCGGGTGAAACTTTAATTGAAATCAGCGGAGAGTAGCAGATTGACTATGAAAACAGAGCAAGCGAACGTAAATCAGTTTGCAGTATGCCTGAACAACGAAAGCTACAAGGCATCACTGGAGGTCGGCAAAATATACCGATTAATTGATGATGAGGAAGCAAGGGCAAACGGGTTAATTCGGATTATTGATGAGAGCAGTGAAGACTACGCTTTTTCTATAAATCGGTTCTACCCGATCGCAGTGCCTAAGCCCATAGAAGAGGTTTTGCTAGCGTGCTAATAGGAGCAGCGGCACAACAATGGCGTTTCTCACCCTAAACTCTCAGACCCACCATTTTTTGCACCGCCTCAACAATTTGGGCAGGCTGCACGATCGTCAGGTTTTCTAGACCGCCGTTGTAGGGCGTGGGAATATCTTGAGAGGCAAGACGGAGAACGGGTGCATCTAGCTCATCGAAGAGGCGATCGTTAATAGAAGCAGTTACCTCTGCACCAATACCGCCCGTTCGCATACATTCTTCAACAATGATGACTCGATGGGTTTTGCGAATGGAGGTACCGATCGTCTCAAAATCTAAGGGTTTTAAGGAAATGAGATCAATCACTTCTGGATCATAACCTTGTTGCACCAATGGCTTCACCGCCGTCATCACATGATGCCGCATTCGGGAGTAGGTCAAAATCGTCACATCTTTGCCCGATCGCACCATTTCAGCTTTGTCGAGCGGCAAAACGTACTCGCCTTCGGGCAAATCTTCCTTGAGGTTGTAAAGCAATACGTGTTCAAAGAATAGAACTGGGTTATCGTCCCGAATGGCGGCTTTTAGTAGACCCTTGGCATTGTACGGCGTTGAACAAGCCACCAGCTTTAAGCCGGGAACACCTTGGAAATAAGCTTCGAGTCGTTGGGAATGCTCTGCGCCCAACTGCCGACCGACTCCACCAGGGCCGCGAATCACCATCGGGATTTTGTAGTTACCGCCTGATGTATAGCGCAACATCCCGGCATTGTTGGCAATTTGGTTGAATGCTAAGAGCAGGAAGCCCATGTTCATGCCTTCAATAATGGGTCTTAGCCCGGTCATTGCGGCACCGACTGCCATTCCTGTGAAACTATTTTCGGCGATCGGGGTATCTAATACTCTAAGATCACCGTATTTTTTGTGGAGATCTTTCGTCACTTTGTAGGAGCCGCCATAGTGCCCCACGTCTTCACCCAATACAAAAACTGAGGAGTCGCGAGCCATTTCCTCATCGACGGCTTCGCGGAGGGCGTTGAATAAAAGGGTTTCTGCCATGGGGGGGAACTCTAAATGGTCTGAATTTTGCTAAGTTATCTAGATTACGATTTTAACGGGTTGGGGGGCTAATTCCTGCACCTGATTATACTGATGAACCATTTTCCCGATTCAACCCTGAAAGTTCCTGGTTTTAGGTCGATAAATGTATCTGATCGGACTTGATTAGAACTGTAGAAGTAAGAGACGATAGTCTGATGTGGGATTGGGAGTGGCATGAAGTTTGATATTTTGCATCAGGTTAACCAAAAGATTGGGTCTATCCGATCGCTTAGAATTCAGTCCACGACGCTAAAACTGGTGGCTTTGGGCTTAGCGGCATTGTTGGGCGTTTTAATTTTAGGAGGTATTCAGGCGATCGCTCGGGTTGATAGTGCCCTTGCCCCCAACGCCGCCACAGAATTTGCTTCCCATCCTATCCCGTCTTCTCGTTCCTCCCCACTGCCCTCTTCTCAACCGATCGCCAAGACAACTTCACCTCAGTTCCCCTTGTCAGCCTCTCAGCCCAACCTAGCAAAGCGCCCTGCTTTGCAGATACCGCAGGGGTCGCAATCTCAAGCCTCTCCCGCAGCCCCCAGCCCTGTCCCTAGCAGTCAGCCTGCTGGCTCTCCATCACCTCAAGCCAGCCCCGCAACTCAACCTGCAAACCGTCCGGAGACTCGTCAGCCCGTTCGCCCCTCTCCTGCGGCTCCTATTGCTGCGCCCGCCCTTGCCCCCATTGCTCCCGTTTTCTCTACGCCTAATCCGGCAGTCATGACGCGCGTCCCAGCATTGGCGAATGCGCCCGCTGATCCCAGTAACTATGGCGATCGCTATGCTACAGATATTTACGGTAGACCCGTTAGCAACGCCCTGCTCGTAGTTCTTCATGAAACAGTCGGTTCCGCTAGTAGTGCCGTCAATACTATGCAGGCACCTCACCTCAACGAAGACGATCAGGTTAGCTATCACAGTATTATCAAGCGAGACGGCACTGTAATCTACGTCGTTGCCCCTGAAAAACGAGCCTTTGGGGCTGGGAACTCTGTCTTTAACGGAGCGAATGGGCCCGAAGCGGTCAAAACTCACAAAGATTTTCCGCCTTCGGTCAATAACTTTGCCTATCATATTTCTCTGGAAACGCCTGGTGATGGCGGCAATTCTGCCCAAACTCACAGCGGCTACACCAGCCAGCAGTATCAGTCTTTAGCTTGGCTAGTTGCCTGGACTAACGTTCCCTACGATCGCATTACGACTCATCGAGCCGTTGACCAATCTGGCTCGCGCATTGATCCTAGAAGCTTTGACAATCAACAGTTAGTGGCTCAACTGCAAAGTTATTCGCGTGATACTGCTCAGCGGTAGCTTTTCCTGCCTTACAAAGCCCCCCGACTTGTTGAAGAAATCGGAGGACTTTACACTTTGAAGGATGATTACGAAAGACAAGCCATAGCCTGAGTAACCACCTGGAGCGCTTCATCCACTTCACCTGCGCTCACAACCAGCGGCGGCACAAAGCGCACGACCTTGGGCCCAGCAGGCACCAGCAACAAGCCCTGTTCCATCGCTTCTTTAACTAAATTAATTGAAGTCAACTCAACCTCAGGATGCAGCACCAAGCCGTTAATTAAACCCCAACCGCGCACTTCAGCAATGATTTGAGGGTACTGAGCAGCGATCGCCCTTAACCCATCCCGGAGTTGCTCACCCCGCGCCTGGACATTTGCCAGCAGGTTTTCGCGCTCTAGAGTCTCACAAACTTTTAACGCCACACCGCAGACAAACGGATTGCCGCCGTAGGTGCTGGCGTGATCGCCGGGTTGGAACACATCGCAGAACGACTTGCAGAGCGTTGCGCCAATGGGAATGCCGCCGCCTAGACCCTTCGCCGAGGTGAAAATATCAGGTTCAATGCCCAAATTCTCGTAGCCCCAGTAATGCCCAGTGCGCCCCATGCCCACCTGCACCTCATCAAGGATTAGCAGAATGCCTTTCTCATCGCAAATTTGCCGCACTCGCTGGAAGTAAGCCCGATCGCCTGGACGAACGCCCCCTTCTCCTTGTAGCGCTTCTAGCATAATGGCAGTGACTTGACGATCGGTGCTATCGAGCAGGGCGATCGCCTCTTCAATTGCCGAAATATCGTTATAGGGAACGTAATAAAACCCAGGCACCAGCGGATCAAAGTTTTTTTGATACTTAGGCTGTCCTGTTGCCGTCACCGTTGCTAAGGTTCGTCCATGGAAACTCGCGTGGGCAGTGATAATGATGGGGCTTTCGATGCCCATGACGGTGTGGGCATACTTCCGCGCCAATTTAATTGCCCCTTCGTTGGCTTCGGCTCCAGAGTTGCAGAAAAAGGCGCGATCGGCACATGAATGTTCGACCAGCCACTTGGCGAGTTCTCCTTGCTCGGCAACATAGTAGAGGTTAGAAACATGGTGGAGTTTTTTGATCTGCTGACTCACTGCTTCAACCATCACCGGATGGGCATGACCTAGTGTACAGGTTGCAATACCTGCCACAAAATCTAGATACTCTCGCCCATTTGTGTCCCAAACGCGACAGCCTGCTCCATGATCTAACGCCAGTGCAAACCGACCATAGGTAGACATAACATACTGATCGAACTCAGCAGTGTTAAAAGCGACCTGCTCAAAATGGGCTGAAGGAACTTGAGCAGATAGGTGAGGTGCGATCGTGGGAACTAGAATTTCTGGACTCACAGGGATGCCTCCTGATGGCAGGGTAGATTACAAAAAATCGTCAGTGTTAGGGGTTGTCAGTGTTAAAGAGAAATCAATTTCTGTTCAGCAATGCTGAAACAGCGTAGTGTCAGCCAGGATACTGATCTTAAGACAGCTTGTTAGTGCATGTTATAAGTTCTGGAAGAATTTCTAGATATTCTGAGCGTTAATTCTATCAATCACTAGCTCTCAAAACTCCTATAGCTATGCCAATAGCGGCGATCGCTCTCTGCAATTCCTAGTTATATTGATGCTTAAAAATGTCATGATTTGATAGGTTCTGCAAGAGCGTTAAGCCGTGGAAGCGCTAGACTCCTGCAACTACTGCCTACGCTGCTTGCAACCATTGCATAATTTCGGTAGGCAAGTCGAGCCGAGTCCGAGTGACTGGATCAATGCAAACATGAACAGTGGTTGCTTGACTAATAGGATTCTCAGGTTCTTTCAATAGAAGAATGCTATACGAGATTTCAAATTTTCTGGGATTAAGGTAAGCAGGCTTTACCTGGATTTCATACTCTAGCCCACAGAACATAGGGCAGAGAAAGTCTACCCTGGCATGGACAATGGGCAGGGCAAAGGCTGAATGGGTAAAAAACTCTCTGAGGTTAAAACCCGTATTCGCTAGAGAAGCTTCGTAGGCTTCGTGGCACATTGCCAGAACGTTGGCAAAGTAAACAACGCCAGCAGCATCGGTATCTTGGAAGTGAATGGTGCGAGAGTGGTGGAATGACATGGAAAACGAAGCTGTAGTTTTTTGGTGTTGCTGAAAGTCCGAAGCTACTCGAAGCTCTTTTCTTAAAGGACAGGGATGAGAAGAGGTTTCTCTGGCTATACTGCTGGATCACTTTAAAGCTTGGTATTTATTGTAAAGCAGCGAACTCTTGATTTCGATACAGTTGGACTGCTGCTGCTGCGGGCAGGGGTTTACTAAAGAAGTAGCCTTGCATAGCATCACAACCCACCGCGCCTAAAAACTCCTGTTGCTCTGCCGTTTCTACCCCCTCAGCAATCACAGCTAGGTTCAATCCATGTCCCAAGGCTACGATCGCCCGAATCAAAGAAGCATCTTTGGCATCGGTCGTCAAATCTTTGATAAACGCCCGGTCTATCTTCAACGTATGCAAAGGAAATTGCTTGAGCGTAGCTAACGAAGAATACCCTGTCCCAAAATCATCCAGCGAAATGTAAACTCCCATTGCCTGCAATTCTTCCAAAATCGAAATGGTCACGCTGATATCCTGCATGGCAATACTCTCAGTAATCTCAACTTCTAAGTATTGCGGCTCTAACCCTGTTTCAGCCAAGATGCGATCGATTGACTTCACCAGGCTATGCTGCTGAAACTGACGAGCCGACAGGTTAACAGCGATGCGAATGGGCGGCAACCCTGCTTCCTGCCAAGCTCGATTCTGGGCACAAGCAGTTTGTAGTACCCACTCCCCGATCGCCTTAATCTGTCCAGTTTCTTCAGCTAAAGGAATAAATTGAATAGGCGGTACCAACCCTCGCTCAGGATGCTGCCAGCGCACCAATGCCTCCATTGCCACGATCTTTCCTGTCTTGAGGTTAACCTGGGGTTGGTAGTGCAACAAAAACTCATTCCGATTCAACGCTCGATAAAGGTCATTGACTAGCACCAGTTGGTCAAGTGCCTGGGTATTCATATCCGGTGCATACAATTGGAAATCATTTTTGCCCTGTTGTTTTGCCCGGTACATGGCTCTATCCGCATTTTTTAACAGCGTTTCTGCATCTTCTCCATCGTAAGGAGCCAGGGCAATACCAATACTGGTGGTGACGTGAATTTCCTGTCCATGGCAATCAAACGAAGTTTTAAGGGTTTTGAGAATCCGTTTCGCAATCTTAGTGGCATCATGGGCAGATCGAACCTGGGGCAAGATTAGCGTAAACTCATCGCCTCCCCAACGGGCGATCGTATCGCTAGGTTTTAGGCATTTAGCTAGGCGATGAGCCACTTGTTGTAATAACTGGTCACCACTGGCGTGCCCTAAAGTATCGTTAATCGTTTTAAAGCGATCGAGATCAAGAAACATTACTGCCAGCATTTCGCCCCATTGATGGGCATACGCCAATGCCAGCGAGAGCCGCTTATCAAATAAGACTCGGTTGGGTAATCCAGTTAGAGGGTCATGAGAGGCTTGATGCCGAATCATATCCTCAACCCGTCGCTGCATCACTGCCATGTACAGATGCGTGCCTAAGGCTTGCGCCAGTTTGACATCATCAACACTCCATTGTTGTGCCTGTCCCTTTTTAACTTCTTGCCACGCTTCAAAAGACTGGCGAGGACGAGTATTGCGATCGTCCGGATTGCACTGCCCTGCCCACAACTTTTCTGTGTCAATTTCGGCACGAAAAATACTGAGACAGCCAATGCACTGATTTTGATATTGCAATGGGACAATCAAAATTGAGCGAATTGCTGTTTTCTCGAAGGCAGGGGCTAAGAATTGAAGTTGGGGTTCTTGGTAAAGATCGTCAATGCTGTGAAGTTGAGGGGTAGTTGTGGAGGAGGCAGTACTGGAATGATCGAATAGAGGACGATCTGTGGTTGCAGGTAGCTTGACCTCATCATCTTTGCTTCCCTCATCATCTTTGCTTCCCTCATCATCTTTGCTCAACCCGTCCCCCTCGATTAACCCATCCTCGCTAACTTCTAGAGCCGTGTCGGCGATCGTTCCCATGGCTTGTTGCCAGAAACGGCTTTCTTCCAAGTAAGGCAGCGTCGGCTGCTCACCAGAGACATAAAGTTGAGCGGGCTGTCCAATGGCATCATCGCCGATATAGAGCCTACCTCCGTTGCCTCTAAAAGCTTCAATCGCTTGGTCTAACACAGATTGTCTAATCTGAGCAATGTCATAAGGAGAATGCAATATTCGACTGAGTTGGTTAATCATTGACTCATGCCGAACTTGCTGCCGAGTCTGGGATAAAAGATTGGCTTGAGCAATGGCGATCGAGAGTTGATCGACTAGAATTTGCACCACTTGTAACTCATCCTGGCAATACTGATGCGGTGCTGCATGGTGTGACACCAACAACCCCCAAAGCTGATTTTGGTGAAGAATGGGAATGACTAGCGAAGAGTAAACGCCCATTGTCGCCAGGTACTCAGCATGACAGGGATCAACTGGACTATAGCGAATCTGCTCAACGTCTAAATGTTCACCTGTCTCTGAATTGTCAAGCTGATTTAATATTTTGCGTTGAGAGGCAACATCAACAATGACTCGTAGGCGAGACTTAATAAACAAGTCGCGGGCATGAGGAGGAATATCACTAGCGGGAAAACTAAGACCCCGCAACGAGGGTAGAAGGTTGCCTCGAATAGATTCTGCTACAACCTCGCCACTGCTATCGGGGTGGAAGCGATAAATCTTAACGCGATCTGTTTCTAAAAACGCGCAGGTTTCTTTAGCAGTAGTATCCAGAATCTCTTGCAGTTCTAACGATTGGCGAATTCGGTTAGTGATGCGATGGAGAACGCCTTGATAGTCGAAGATCTGCCGCTGAGTTTTTGTCTGGTTTCTACGTTTCATAGCTGGTTGCGTTTTAGATGGTTCAACACTCTCCTCTTCAAAATACCCTAAATGTATCTTAAAGCACCTCGGATATCTAGTTTAAGATTCGTTGCATCAACACTTTGAACAGGCTTAATTAAAAGTTAATTAAGATAATCTAGGGGAAGGAGCGATCGCCCTACAAAGTATTTGGCATTAAGCTTAAAGACCAATCCCAAAATTCTCGGCAAAATTCGTCCTGGTTAGCGATCGGATTGGGAGATCTAATTGTTTTGTTTGCCCAATATAGACCACTAGGATTGAATTGATGAGAGGCTAGGGCGATCGCTGTTTCGGCTCCTTTACGAGGTGTCACTAACTTTCCAGTTGCGTAGCCAACCCATACAAAAGGCTTCATCAACTGCGTATAAAACGGGCTAGCGTTGCGATAAAATAACCTTGTATTGACCACGCCTGGATGAACAGCGTAACTACTAATAGGAGGCTCCTGAAACCGTTGATTAAGTTCTTTAGTAAACAAAACTTGAGCTAATTTTGACTCTCGGTAAGACTTCATTGCCTGATAAGAATCAGAGGAGCAATAAGCGTCTTCTTCATACTTTTTAATTGAGTCATTTACTCCTTTTTCACTAGACAAAGACGAAATACTAATGACCTTTCTTATGAACGAGGTTAGTAATGCTTCCTTTAGTAAATTAAACAAGTAAAAATGACTTAGATAGTTTGCTTGAAACTGCAACTCAAATCCATCTTGAGTTTGAGTATAAGGCGGAGTCATGATCCCTGCATTGAAGATTAAACAGTCAATTGTGGGGAAAGCTGCTTTAATCATTTCTGCACCCGCTTTTATTGATTGAAAAGATGCCAGATCTAGCGAGAAAACTGTTGCTTGAATAGCTATATCTTGTTGTTTCATTTTTTGCAAGGCTGCGTTGCCTTTAGCGATCGATCGCGTGCATAAAATTAGCTCGTGCCCCAGTTTTCCCAAACTCAGGGCAGTCTCGTAGCCCATGCCGCTATTGGCTCCGGTAATCAATGTGGTCGGCATTACATTGTTAATTAATTGCTAGTTGAATCTTAAAGCAGTTTGCAGCACAAATTGCAGCATAAATAATGCACTGCGATCGCGGGCTGCGATAGGGTTGAGGTAGCACCAAACCCTGTATCACTCAAAATTGCCATGCCCATGACCCTCACCCAAGTTTGGGGACTGTTGCTCATCTTGCTCCTCTGCCCTATTTTGGGCGGACTTCCTCTCATTCGTTGGATGACCCGCAGCCTGACTGGCAAAGACCTTGCCAAAATTGGCACAGGTAACGTCAGCGTTTCAGCCGCTTTTTACCATGGGGGAAAAGTCGTGGGCATCTTGGCAGTCTGTTCAGAAGCCTTAAAAGGCATTGCCGCAGTGCTTTTAGCCAGATATTTTTTTCCTGCCGATGCTGCCTGGGAAATTGTGGCACTCATTTCGCTGGTTATGGGACGCTATTGGGGAGGCAAGGGGGCAGGTACAACCAATGTCGTTTGGGGTTATATTGCCCATGATTGGGTGAGTGCAGGGTTGATTTTTGTGATTAGTAGCGCCATTTTTACCTTGCTCCGCGAGCGGCGATCGGGCAAACTAGGCGTTTTAGTTTTGATTCCACTCATGACGGCATTACGCCATCCACTAGAGGGAGCAAGAATCGGATCGACAGTAATTCTATCTGCGTTAATCGCTTGGATTTACCAAAAAATTCCCGATGATTTAGAACTACCAACTGGAACTGTTCAGGGAGATTCTCGCCAAATGTTTCGTTTTTTTCAAGGCGATCGTGCCATCCCCACGCTAAACCAAATCCTTCATCCTGATAAAGTAGGCGCAAAAGCCGCCACCCTTTCTCGTCTCAATCGCAGTTACCCGATTCCTCCCGGCTGGGTATTGCCCCCCGGAGACGATCCGGCTCCGCTCATGGAGCTATTGAATCCCTCCGTTGAAGCACCTCTGATTGTGCGCTCTTCTGCAATTGGAGAAGACTCAGAATTCGCTTCCGCCGCAGGGCAATATGAATCGATCGCCAACATTACAAGCAAAGCTGCATTAGAACAAGCCATTCTCCGGTGCCAAAATTCCTACAATGCGCCCAACGCTTTGCGCTACCGTCAAGACCAGGGCGTTGCCGAACAAAGCATGGCAGTTTTAGTGCAAGTACAAATACAGGGCGTATTTTCGGGCGTGGCATTTAGTCGTGATCCGATCGCTCGTCAAGGCGATGCCGTCATCATCGAAGCCCTTCCGGGCATGGCTTCTAGCGTCGTCTCTGGGCAAGTTACTCCTGAGCAATATCGCGTTACCATCAGCAGTGCTACCTCGGTAGAATCATTGGATAGCCCAGGCTGGATTCTTCCAGATGACCTCAACTTGGAGGTTGAAGGTAGCGGCGAAATCCCTCCCCGACTCATACAGCAAGTAGCATTCCTGGCAAGGCATTTAGAAGAACATCACTACGGCATTCCCCAAGATATTGAGTGGAGCTACGATGGTCATCAACTTTGGGTGCTGCAATCTCGTCCCATTACCACGCTATTGCCCATTTGGACGCGCAAAATTGCTGCCGAAGTCATTCCAGGATTTATTCATCCGTTAACCTGGTCGGTTAATCGTCCGTTAACGTGTGGCGTGTGGGGCGATATTTTTACCGTGGTGCTGGGCGACCCTTCCGGTAACGGCAAAGCCGCGCGCGCGTGTGGACTCGATTTTTCCAAAACTGCGACGCTCCATCACTCTGCCGCCTACTTTAATGCCTCTTTGTTGGGGCAAACTTTTCAGCAAATGGGCTTACCCGCCGAAAGCCTTGAGTTTCTGACTAGAGGCGCAAAATTCAGCAAGCCGCCCATTGGCTCAACTTTGCGCAACGTGCCTGGACTATGGCGATTGGGACAACGCGCATGGCGGCTAGAAAAAGACTTTAACCAAGATGTTCGCCAATATTTTGATCCCGCCTTTCTAAGTCTGTCGCCGCCGCCGGAGCAACTGCCGATCGCCTTGCTATTTCGCCGAGTTGAGCAAGTTCTAGATCTGTTAAAACGAGCCACTTACTACAGCATTATGGCTCCGCTGAGCTTGGCATTGTGGCAAGCGTTGCTGAATGTGAAAGAGTTAGATCAGCAGCAGTTACCCGAAGTCGCTTCTCTGCGATCGCTCCAATCGATCGCCACCCATGCTACTCTTCCTCAGCCTCCAACATCCTTCGCAGACCTTTCCGCTACATCTGCTGGACAAGCCATCTTGCAAGAGTTCGATCGCTTTCTCCAGCAATATGGCTACCTGAGTGATGTGGCGACCGACATCGCGGTGCCTCGGTGGAAAGACTCACCGCAGATGTTGCAAAATTTGCTAATGGAGTATTTGATTAACCCTAAAGAATCGAATCCTAAAGAAAGCCGTGACGAACGAAAGCGCCCAACCTGGAAAACGAAGCAAGTGCAACGACGGCTTGATCTAAAAGGACGAGTTACCACGGTTTACAGCAAGCTGCTAGCAGAATTGCGCTGGAGCTTTGTGACAATAGAGCAGCAGTGGTTAACCGCAGGATTGCTGACAGAGCCAGGGGATATTTTCTTCCTTAAACTCGACGAAATTAAACAACTTATTGCCGATGATCCAGAACTCCGCGATCGCCGCTCTCAAATTATTGCCGAACGGAAATTGCAGCTAGAAAGCGATCGTCAAGCCACTCCTGCCATGCTGGTCTACGGCAACGACCCACCCCGCCTCGCTCCTCCCTCCTTCACCCCTCTGCAAGCTGCCCAACAACTCCAGGGGATTGGCGCTAGCCCTGGACAAGCTGAAGGCTGGATCGTAGTAGTTCAAAATCTCCAGTCCATTCCCCCTATCAACCGCGAAACTATCCTCGTAGTGCCGTATACCGATTCGGGATGGTCGCCCTTGCTGGCACAGGCAGGCGGACTGATTGCCGAAGTCGGCGGACAACTTTCCCATGGGGCGATCGTGGCGCGTGAGTACGGCATCCCCGCAGTGATGAACATTTCCCATGCTACCCAGAAGTTACGGAACGGGCAGCGGGTTCGCATTGATGGGCGATCGGGGACAATTTACATCGTGCAGTGAGTTGATGCAGTAGATACGTTACGCTTCATTGCAAAGTCGCAATATGGGTAAATATGATGTGCTACGGTCAGTGAGGTTATTAATCAATGTTGTCAAGTACCTACTGAGAGGTTAATCGCTTTGAACTCGCATTCCGCCCAGTTTTCAAACACTTCATCCCATGAAGATCTGAGTGAATACGTAGCTCATCTCCAGCTTCACATGGCGTTGCAAGCCCGTAATCTAGTGCCCCGGCTCAATCCCCAGGGTGATAGCCGCGAGCAAATGCTTCAGCAAACTCAAGCTGACTTTGAGAAATTTATTTCTCGCCAATTCCTTTAGAACACAAAGTTTTTAGAAATTAGAAAGTTTAGAGTTGCAAGGTGCTATAAGGCACAAGATGCGATATAGTTCCAACTTAGATAAGCTTGATTTCAACCTTGGGGAATTGCGTGAAAATAAAACCCTAATGGGATGCATTGACTTATCAGCCCCCTAAATCCCCCATTTTGGGGGACTTTGACAGATTCGGAAGTCCCCCAAAATGGTAGGGACGATTCTCTAAGAAGAGAAAAACTGCTTGAATCCCATAATCTCGTTAGCTATCAAAATAGGAGCAACGTAACAATGCGGGATTTAAGTTTTTTCTCCAACTAACGAATCAGCCCTACCCAGAATGGGGGATTTAGGGGGCGGTTCGGGGCGTTATTTAATTGCAAGTCCCTTAACCCAGTCAGAGCCTCGCGCTCTGGCTTTTTTTTTGCTTCCTCATGAAGAAACCTGTTGTTCTCAGTAATCTCAGCCCAATATTCCCTGCCGGAACTGATGGAGCAGGAGCGATCGCTTTTTACGAAGAACAGCCAGGTTTCACGCCTATTGATATTGAAGGAATTATACTGAATGAACTCCGATTCTGATCTGCACCTGCCCTTCTAGTACGCGCACCGGAAAGATCTCTACACGCACCGTCTCATCATCAAAGCATTCCCCTGTGATTAAATTAAAGTTTTGCTTGTAGATGGGAGAAGCCACTTTAGGAATACCCTGCCGATCGCCAACAATACCGCGAGAAAGCACGTAGGCTTGACTAAACGGATCATAGTTGGCGATCGCGTAAACCTCTTCTCCTACGCGAAAAACTGCCACCTGCTGATCTCCCACCAAAGCACAAACGCCCGTGTTAGGAATAATGCGACTTAGAGAACAAACAGTTTGCCAATGAGCGATCGTTTCAGGCGTAGAAGTAATTTGCATCATAATCTAATTTTAATAAACAACGGTGTATCCATTAGCTCAGCCTTATCCCTGAATTAACTGCCGCTCCTGTGCAGAAGCTGGACGAGTCTGTCCTCGCTCTTTCACTCGCATCAAACTAGGATCAGGTAGGTCAGAATTCACAAAATGGTTAAACCGCTGTAACTTTTCAGGGTCAGCGATCGTGGTTTTCCATTCACAAGCATAGGTTGCAACCTGGTATTCCATCTCGGTTTCTAACCCAGCACAGATGCCTAAAGAGTCGTTAATGATGACTTGCTTCAGGTATTCAATTCCACCTTCCAATTTGTTGAGCCAAGTCGCAGTGCGTTCTAAACGATTGGCAGTGCGAATGTAGAACATCAGGAAGCGATCGATATATCGAATCAACGTTTCCTGATCTACATCTTCGGCAATCAACTGAGCGTGCTGAGGTTTCATGCCACCGTTGCCACAAACGTAAAGGTTCCAGCCCTTCTCAGTGGCAATAACGCCGAAATCTTTACTCTGCGCTTCAGCGCACTCACGGGTGCAGCCAGACACTGCCGACTTTAGTTTGTGAGGCGCGCGCAAACCCCGGTAGCGCAGTTCAATGGCGATCGCCAGTCCGGTTGAATCCTGCACCCCAAACCGACACCAGGTACTACCCACACAAGACTTAACGGTTCGCAGCGCCTTACCATAGGCATGACCTGACTCAAACCCAGCCTCGACTAATCGGTGCCAAATGAGCGGCAATTGATCGACCCGTGCCCCTAGCAGATCAATCCGTTGCCCACCCGTAATTTTGGTATAGAGTCCAAAATCTCTCGCCACTTCGCCAATCACAATCAACATCTCCGGCGTAATTTCACCGCCCGGAATACGGGGAATAACCGAATAAGTTCCGTCCTTTTGAATATTTGCTAGAAATGCATCATTAGTATCTTGCAGCCCAGCATGAAACGGCGTTAGCACATAATCATTCCAGGCAGAAGCGAGAATAGAGGCAACAGCAGGCTTGCAAATTTCGCAGCCTCTGCCTTGACCATGGCGTTCTAGCAACTCATCAAAGGTTTTAATTTGATGGGTACGAATGAGTGAATAAAGCTCTTGGCGAGAGTAGGCGAAATGCTCACACAGATCGTTTTTAACTTCGATACCTGCTTTCTTTAACTCAGCTTTGAGCAAATCTGTCACTAAAGGAACGCAGCCACCACAGCCTGTTCCGGCTTGGGTGCATTTTTTAACGCTGCCGATATCGGTTAATCCATGATCTTGAATAGCGCTACAAATTTGCCCTTTCGTGACGTTGTTGCAAGAGCAAATTTGCGCTGTATCTGGCAAGCTTTCGACACCCATAGAAAAGCTAGAACCTTCACGGGACGGCATCAGCAAATCTTCAGGATGGGGAGGCAGGGCGATCGCATTTTGCACGAGCTGCAATAAATTGCCATACGCTGAAGCATCACCAATCAAAATGCCGCCCAATAATAATGAACCAGACTCATTCAGCACTAGTTTTTTGTAAGTGCCCTTGATGCTGTCTTGAATCACAATCTCTTTTGCGCCCTCAGTTTTGCCAAACGCATCTCCAAAGCTAGCCACATCCACACCCAACAGCTTCAGCTTAGTAGACATATCTGCCCCGTTAAAGCTGTTGCTGTCAGGCATACACAAATGATCAGCCGCCACAGTTGCCATTGTGTAACCGGGTGCCACTAAGCCATAGATGCGATCGCGGTACAGCGCACATTCCCCGATCGCCAGAATATCTGGGTCAGAGGTTTGGCAAACCTCGTTCACGACAATGCCGCCTCGCTCTCCTACTTGCAATCCACAGTTTTTTGCAAGTTCATCACGAGGGCGAATCCCTGCTGAGAACACAATCATGTCCGTTTGTAGTTCTGAACCATCAGCAAAGAGCATTTTATGAACCTTACCGCTGGTATCACCATTGGCGTTCACAATCTCAGTTGTGGACTTGCTAACCTGAATCTTCACGCCCAAATCTTCAATTCGCTGCTTTAAAACTTTGCCCCCTGCTTCATCTATTTGCACAGGCATCAGACGTGGTGCAAACTCGACGACATGGGTTTCTAGTCCCATATTTTTAAGGGCATTCGCGCACTCCAAACCCAGCAACCCTCCGCCAACCACCACCCCTACTTTACAATTCTTGGCGTAGGCTGACATTGCCTCAAGGTCTTCAATGGTGCGGTAAACAAATGTACCTGTGGCATCTTTACCTTTAATGGGTGGCACAAAAGGATAAGAGCCTGTTGCCATCACAACCTTGTCGTATTTGACTGTAACCCCGTTTGCCGAAGTGATGGTTTTAGAGGTGCGATCGATGCGATCGACTTTATCGCCAATATAAATCTGAATGTTGTGAGCTTGGTACAGTCCCGGTTCTACTAAAGACAAATCGCCTGCGGTTTTGCCAGCGAAGAAGCCGCTGAGGTTAACGCGATCGTAAGCCACTCTGGGTTCTTCGCAAAAGGTGATGAGGTTCCAATCGCTCGTTGCTTCCTTAGCAATCATGCACTCTAAAAACTTGTGCCCAACCATGCCGTTGCCAATCACAATCAGATTTTTCTTCGTCATAAGATTTGAGGCGCTGTTACTTTCCTCTAAGCCTAGTGGGAGTCTCAGAAAGATACCAGGGGCTTTTTGTGCCTCAGAGATACAAACCTAGGTCAGGCTATCCGAAAAATGCGCGATTAGTATTCTGTTTTTGCATTACTTCAATTATTTGCCTGCTGGGGCGACCACTACATCCTCATAAATCTGCCCGATCGCCACAGCCAACCCGACGCTAGTCAGCACAACCTGGTCGCCCTCTCCATAAGGAATAAACTCCCAGCCACCCTGTTGATTCCGCCGAAATATCTCAATCGTTTTGGTTTTAATTCAAAATATTCTTCGGGCGTAAAGCAAGATAACTCTTGAGCAGCGGTCACTGGCAATGCTCCGAGAGAGGAAACTGCTTCTTTATTTTAGATGAATTGCACTTCAAATCAGCACCCGCAAGCAAGGCTGAACTGCGCGATCGCCTTTTCGATATCTGCGTCAACTAGGCGATGAACTGGACGCGACCCTGACTTTTTTATTAAGCCTGTTTCCCAGTGTAAACAGCAACCCAGCAGCCAAGACAAAGACTATTATGATCCCAACGGCATAGGCAGCAACGCCACTGTAACCACCCACATTTGCAGGGGTAAGAAAAGGGTAAGGATACCAGCCCACGATCGCCCCACGAGTTAGGGTATAGACGAGATAGAGCAGCGGAAATACCTGGCACCACAGTAAATGCTTTACTCCGAGCTTTGTAGTAGGTGGCTGAAAGAGCCATTCCAGCACCACGACGATTGGCATGATGTAGTGGAGAACAGTATTAACCCAGGGCAGAAGATACCCCATATCAACGTCCCGCAATAAGGCTGAGAACACAATGCCGACTATTGCCATGTTCACAACTGCCATACCCCGAAGCAGGTCAGTCGAAGGTGACGGCTGACGATGCGTCATTAACTGAAATGCACCCCAAATTAAGACGATCGCTGCAAAGATATTAGACAGATTCGTAAAGTAGCTAAAGAAGTTGACAATGCTAAACCCCATTTGAGCCTGAACAGAAAATTGTTTTCCAATGGCTGCCAATGCCAGAACACCAAAGAATACACGTAGGGCAATCAACATTGAGCGTTGGGTCATGGGTTAACGTTCCGATAAGCTTATTCGTGTCGTGTTTATTTTATTCTGTAAGGTATCACCTTCAACATTTAGCAGGTCATTGTTTTTGACAGCCAGTCGGACTGGAGATGCGCCTGATGTTAATCCTCGGCGCACAGGTTGCACTGAACGAGTATTTGCTAAAGCGAATTCAACGTGGGACAAGATCTTGCTTAGAACGACTTTCATTTCAAACAGAGCGAACGCCATTCCAATACAGCGCCGACTACCGCCCCCAAAAGGTAGATACTCAAAGGGAGAAAATTGACGATCTAAAAAGCGTTCAGGTATGAACTGGTCTGAATCTGGGTAAAGATCTTCGCGGTGATGGGTTAGATAAATAGAGCCAATCACGATCGTTCCCGGTTCTAGCCAGTGACCCATAATCTCTACAGGGATGCTAACAACTCGTGGAAACGTCAACATTCCCACAGGATAGATCCGTAGCGTTTCACTACAAACGGCATTCAAATAGGGAAGGCGTAAAAGAGCATTGGCATCAGCAGGATTATCAAGTTTTTGAAGTTCTTGCAACAGTCGATCGCGGACTTTTGGAAATTTTTGAATCCAGTACAATGCCCAAGTTAGAGCAGTGGCAGTTGTTTCATGCCCCGCTACTAAAAGCGTCATGAGCTCATCCCGTAACTCCACATCTGTCAGAGCCTCGCCTGCTTCATCACGAGCAGACATGAGCAACGTGAGGATGTCGTGACGATCAGAGTCTGAATGCGATCGCCGTTCTGCAATCTCATCATAAATAAGGTGATCGATCTGTTGCCGTCTCCGGACAAAGTTACCCCAGGGGCTGAGTGAACCCAGATCCTGGCGAAGAATTGGCAAATAGAGCAGGCTAACACTCAAAGGATTACTCATTTCATCGAGCATGATTCCCAGAAGTTTTTCTAGTTGCTGATAGCGAGAACCTTCGGCTAAACCAAACACAGCCCCCAAAATCACTCGCATAGAAATCGTTTGCATCGCCTCCCGAACCGAGACGGATTGCCCAACAGCCCAGTTGCGAATGACATTTTCAGTGATTTCGCCAATCAGTTGTCCATAAGAGCGCATTCGTTCTCCATGGAACGGCGGCATCATAAGCTGACGCATTCTGCGGTGGCGATCGCCACTTAACCCAATAACAGACTGCGTTCCTAAAAAGGGTTCAAATAAACCGTTTAGCTCACCCGGAGCATCAAATACTTTAGAATCATCGCTCGTCAAAATAGTTTGTAGGGCTTGAGGATGGCTAAAGAAAACGACGGGAGCAAATTTCTCACCCAGCCTTACCGTGAAGCAATCGCCGTAATCTCGGGTACAACCCTGCATAAACGAAAACGGATTAGTAATCCAGTGAAACATTTGCCAGATCGCCGGAGTGATAGGACCCTTAGGAAGTAACATAACAGTCTCCTAGTTATAGGTTTGTTCGCAGTCAGATCATGATCAAAAGACTTCTTACGCAATATCATACAGCCCCTCAATTTTATCTAAAGTTCGCGATCGTTGATCATTTTGTCATCTAGCTAGAATATTAATAAAACAGAGGGTACTCTACAAAGCAACTCAATCGTAAAAATTTCATGTCTTTCCAAAAGCTTTGGTTGTCTCTTGTCATCGGCTTAGAAGTTATCTTAGTCGCTACGTATGCAGTTAGTGTTCATCTTAACGGAGGAAAACCATTCCCAGCGTTTGATGTAAATGGGTTAAGAACCATTCCCTCAATGTTGCAAGCGACACAGCTATTTTTATTGGGAGCATTGCCGCTGTGGCTGTGTGTGACTTATCAAAATCCGCAAGTGCCGCCTTCTCGATTATTATTGGCGATCGCTTCTCTCTTCTTTCTCTATGCTGCCTTTGATGAAACCTTCAAGCTCAACCAAATCTTTAAACAGCACCATTTGTGGCGACTTATTTACATTACTCTAGGTATCTCAATGCCCATTTTGTTCCGCCGTGACTTTGTGCGATTATGGCGAATGCATCCCAAAGCGTCAAAACTAATGATCATTGGCATCGTGGTTTTTGTGACGGGTGCATTTGGTCTAGAAGTTTTTCGAGCTTATGTGCAACAGCCTTACTGGTATCAGCTTTTTGGTAGATGGAAGTTTTATCAGGTTGATTCTATTCGGACGGCGATCGAAGAGTTTGGGGAGATGTGTGGAGAGAGTTTGATGTTGGCTGGAATGACCAGGATGGCGCAGAAGCGACTAGAAAAAATATCTTCCTAACATTGTCCTCAGCCCTTCATAGTTTCTACCGCCACCCAAGCCCGTAACACCTCTGCCACTGTCCAAGCCTGAGCAATGCAACCTCGTGGAACCATTGGCGCATCGCCATCGAAGATTTCGCTACCGCTGCCTAGTCCGCGTGCCCGCAAATGTTGCGCCATGGGTTCTAACCATTCTTGGGCAAGTGCCGGATTGTTATACACCCGCAAGTGCGCTGTTACAAACGAACCTAAAAGCCAACCCCATACTGTTCCCTGATGATAAGCGCCATCCCGTTGGTATCGATCGCCCTTGTAATATCCTTGGTAATCACGATGATCAGGCGAGAGCGATCGCACCCCGTAGGAAGTCACCAAACGCTGTCCACACACGTCTACCACTGCCCGCTGCTGTGCCACAGGCAACGGACTTTCGGATAATGAAACAGCAAAGATTTGGTTAGGGCGAAGGGCATCCTCATCACCGTTGGGCGTATCGATCACGTCGTAACAGTAGCCCGTTTCAGCGTTCCAGAAACGGTGGAATTTTGCTAAGGTGCGATCGGCGATCGCTTCGTATTCTTGATGGGGTTCACCGACTTGGCGAGCAAATTTCGCCATCGTTCGCAGCGCGTTGTACCAGAGCGCATTAATTTCAACGGGTTTGCCCATTCGAGGGGTCACCACCCAATCATCCGCTTTGGCATCCATCCAGGTTAGTTGTACGCCTACCTCACCTGCATACAGCAGACCATCAGACGGATCAAGATGAATGTTGTAGCGCGTCCCCCGGCAATGCCAATCAATAATGTCAGCTAGAACAGGAAACAGATCGCGGAGCAAACCTTCATCATCCGTAGCATTGTAATACTGACGAATTGCCTCAAAGTACCAGAGCGTTGCGTCAACAGTATTGTATTCCGGAGTTTCACCCCCATCAGGGAAGCGATTGGGCAGCATTCCCTGGCTAACGTATTGGGCAAACGTGCGAAGAATGGCACGCGCTACTTCTGGGCGACCTGTCGCTAATGTTAAGCCGGGTAAGCTAATCATCGTATCTCGTCCCCAGTCGCTAAACCAGTGATAGCCAGCAATGATAGTTTTTCCAGCAGATTCGTTAGGGGCAGATTCGTTAGGAGCAGATTGGGGAGGAGTAGAACGATTCACAATAAATTGGTCAGCCGCGAGAACCAGCTGATTAATCCAAGCAGGCGATTTTTTAGAGGTATTCGGACGATTGACATCCCAAAAACCAATTAATTTCTGCTCATAAACATGACGGGCTTTAAGAGCAGCTATTCCGTCCAGTTCAGGCTGAAATTCTGTGCTAGCAACAATTGTTAGGGAATCACCAGGGTTCAAAGTGGCTTCAAAAGTGGCGGCATGAAGATGGTCTTCCCGATCGCTCATTCCTCGATATCGTTCTACTGCCAGACTAAATCCATAGAACCACTCATGGGTAGGAGAAACGGTGGCGCGATCGCACAGCAAATAAAATGGGGTGGCATCTGCATCCGCAGTAATCCGAATTCCATGATTAACAGTAGCAATATCCATTACCCAGTCTTTTGCTTGCGTATCACCATGGTAATCTCGGTAATTTACTAATGCTTTAAGCGATATCTTCAGCGGTTGAGTTGCGCGCTTTAACTGATACCTAACATAAGTTGTATTTGTTCCCTGTTGCATCCATACACTTTTCACTAGCAGCGCATCACCGATCGCAAATTTCCAGGTTGGCACTGTTCCATCTAACTTAAAACTTTCAATATTCTGAAATCCTAAAGGATTAGCATCACCCGTTGCCCATTCGTTAAAATAAAGTGGATAAGAACGATCGTCATACTCCACTTCTTCATCTAATTTGGTTAAGAGCAACGTACGACCGAGGGGCGGATTGAGGGCTGCCACCAATAATCCGTGATAGCGCCGAGTCAAGGCTCCCCCAACCGTGCCAGAGGCATAACCGCCAATGCCGTTGGTGACTAGCCATTCCCGCGAAGTAGCACTATTGCGATCGCCACAAATCTCTCGCCCAAACTCAATATCCATTGATTAGCCTCCTGTCGGTATTCGTCGCGCAAGCCTACGTCATTTCCAGTGTAGGTTGCTCCTGCATCAACCGAGTTATCGTGAGGCTAAGTGCAGGTAATGGAGACTAAACCACTGCTGCGGGTCAGTCCAAACCTGTTTGCTTTGAAAACCTGCCAAAGTGGCAATCTTTTGGAACTCGGAAATAGTATATTTATAAGAATTTTCAGTTTGTAACTGTTCGCCTGCATAAAAAGGAATAGCCGCATCACCCAAATGCACTACTTGATCGATGAGGCTAATCAGATACATTTCAATCCGCCCCACAGGGTTATAAACTGCCCGATACTCGAAGTTCTCCACCTGAAAATCTGCCCCCAGTTCTCGATTAATTCGCGTGAGCAGATTTAACGCAAATTCGGCAGAAATCCCCTGAGCATCATCGTAAGCTGCTTCTAAAATAGCTTTATCTTTTTTAAGATCTACCCCAATCAATAGATCTCCCTCCTCCAACGAGAGGGCAGTATTTTTGAGGAACTGTATCGCTTCCTGGGGTTCCAAGTTGCCAATAGAAGAACCCGGAAAAAAGCCGACTTTGTGCTTATTACGAAGGGCAGGAATATCAGGCAATTGCAATGGTTGGGTGTAATCGGTACAAATGGCGATCGCTTCCAACCCTGGATAATCCTTAGCCAGTTGAGTACAAGATTCCTGTAAATGTTGCTTAGAAATATCTAACCCCAGATAAATCGGCATTTGGGGCATCGCATCTAAAATAATTCGCACCTTTTGGCTACTTCCACTGCCAAACTCAATTAATACGCCATCGCCAATGAGCGTCGCAATTTCCCCAGCATAGGTATGCAAAATTGCCATCTCAGTCCGGGTCAAATAATACTCATCTAACGTGCAAATGGCATCAAATAATTCTGCACCCCGCTTGTCATAAAGAAATTTGGGTGGAATCGACTTGGGCGCGCTCCGCGAGACACCCGCTAGGGGTCGCCCTAACCCATTTAAAACTTCTGTGCGAAAGTCATCCAGAGGAGGATGCAAATCATACAGTTGAACTTTTGGCTCGAACGATGCAGTCATAAGTACTATTCACAATAAGAGGTCACAATAAGAGGCTAATCAAAAATCCAGTTCAAAAACTTAACTCACTTTGCTAACCGAATTCCGCTAAATTGCCACCGTGTTGCAGGCGGAAAAAAATTACGGTAGCTCGATCGCACATGACTGTGAGAAGTTACACAAGAGCCACCGCGTAATACCATCTGATTGCACATAAATTTACCGTTATATTCACCCACTGCTCCCGGTGCAGTTTGAAAACCCGGATAGGGAAGATAAGCGCTCTGCGTCCATTCCCACACGTCGCCAAACAACTGATCGGGTCGAGTGCTGCCTGTTGCCGACATAGGATGCAAATATCCACTGTCTAGGAAGTTTCCTTGCAAAGGCACTTGGGCAGCAATTTCCCATTCTGCCTCTGTGGGTAAGCGTTGTCCTGCCCAGCGTGCATAGGCATCTGCCTCGTAGTAGCTCACGTGGCAAACAGGTTCATGCAGATTGATCGATCGCATTCCTGCCAGCGTCATCACTTGCCAGTCATTCTCATTCTGTTCCCAGTAGAGGGGCGATCGCCAGCCTTCTCCCTGTACCGTTGCCCAACCTTCTGCCAGCCAATGCTCAGCCTGTTCATAGCCGCCCGCCTGCATAAACTCTAAATATTCTCCATTCGTCACGAGCCGAGCCGCCAGCCAATAGTCTTGCAGATACACTGGATGCCGAGGTAATTCATTATCAAAAGCAAAGTTTTGACCTTCGTGACCCATGAAGTAAACGCCGCCTGGATAGTCTAACCAGTGCTCTTTGGCAGCGATAGATTGAGTGATGCAAGGCAAGTCCGCTCGATAGGCAGGGCGCAGGGGATTGATCGCCAAGATATGCTTAATATCAGTTAGCAATAATTCTTGGTGCTGCTGTTCGTGGTGTAGTCCTAGCTCAATTAAAGATGCTAAAGGGGTATGATCAAGTTGAGAGAAGAGTAACTGCATTCCTGCATCAACGTAAGATCGATACTGATAAACTTCTGCCACCGTAGGACGAGAAAGCAGACCGCGCTGAGGACGGGGATGTCGTTGTCCCACTGTCTCATAGTAAGAGTTGAACAAGTAGCCAAACTGAGGATGAAAAACCTGGTATCCGGGCAAGTTGGGAACTAGCAAGAAGGTTTCAAAGAACCAGGTGGTATGCGCCAGATGCCACTTGGGGGGACTAACATCAGGCATACTTTGAATTCCATAATCTTCCGTTAATAACGGATGACAAATCTGTTCACTCAGTTGACGAACCTGTTGATATTTTTGTGTTATGGACAGGTGATTTTGAACTAGAACAGTAGAACTAAAATAGGTCATGAGCCATCCATTAGAACGAGACTTCGCGATCGCCTTGACTAGAATACCTTGGTATTGACCCTTCTCTTTTGAGATCTGAATCCATCAAGTTCTCCACTCTAAAGCCCAACAAGTTTGTCAGTCACTATCCTTAGACGGAAAGATTGCGAGACTTGTAAGTTATAGGGTGTGTCATGGCAAAGTCTAACGCACTATCTAGTAGAACCTCATGCAAGTACGCATCCTATGAAATGAAAAATTAAAAAACTCTGGCGTTGCTGAATTATAGGATGAAAATCTGGTTCTCCTGCCCTTCTGGGGAAGTAGGGTGGTTGGGTTTGGGTCTATCGTGCCTCAACTGGCTTAGCCAAACGTCAGTAATGCCCAGGATAATTCAGCTACCGATCGCCCCATTCCCTTAGCGCGATTGCCACTCCATTCTGCAATGCCGAACTTGATGCCTCATCCGCCATCCCTGCTAACCGCTGATAGGCTGCCTGGGGCTCAAGCTGCTTGAGTGCTGCGATCGCATGAAATCGTACGCTGGCATCTGCATCGGCTAAGAGTTGAATGAGTGACTCCATCGCTTCAATCCGCCCTAATTGACCGAGGCTAA
This sequence comes from Timaviella obliquedivisa GSE-PSE-MK23-08B, assembly GCA_019358855.1. NCBI lineage: Bacteria > Bacillati > Cyanobacteriota > Cyanophyceae > Oculatellales > Oculatellaceae > Timaviella > Timaviella obliquedivisa. The sequence goes on from JAHHII010000007.1 coordinate 75,100, forward strand.
AGGCGATCGCTTGCTTCTCCCGAACGTCGGGTTGAGATTCTAAAAGCTGAAGCAAAATTTCAGCCGCCTGCCCTTTTGCTGGCAAATGTTCCACCCGCCCCAGCACCGCGATCGCTTCTTGTTTCCCGGTCGGCGTAGCGGTTTGAAGATAGGTCTGTAAACCGCTCAAATCGGTACCGACTCTAGCGATTGCTCGAATAACTTCTACAGTTAGACCTGGACGGGAAACCTGTAAAGCCGGATTGAGAAGAGCCTGATTAAGAACCGCCACAGCCGCGGGCGTGCCCACGCGACCCAGGGCGATCGCGGTTTGCTGTGCTACCTCGCCATCCACATCTTGCAAAAGAGGCTGGAGCCAATGGAGCCAATCTACTGGATGACATTCAGCCTGAAACCCTAGCCCCACAACCGCTGCTCGGCGAACCGCCGCTGTCCGATCTTGCAAAGCCGCTCTTAGCACGGGCGGAATTTCAGGCGCATGATGGAAATGCCCTAAAGCTTCAATAGCAACTGCTCGAACATCAGCATCCTCAATCTCTTGAAGCAGATACGGAATGACCTGAGGATGGTGAATTTGAGCTAGGGCTTGCATCACTAAAAGCTGCGTTGGCTCATGGTCTAGCAGAGCCGCTAAAGGGGCGATCGCTATTTCTCCGAAACTCGACAGCACCCCAGCCGCCCTGCTCGCAACGTCAGCATGACTCGCTTTAATTAGCGCTACCAAGGTCGGAATAATCTTAGGGTTTTGCAGGTTTCCTAAAATGCGAACGATGAACCATTGCAATTCCCAATCATCGGTCTGGAGGAGGGGCAGGAGCGGGGCGATCGCTTCGTCTCCACAAGCAGAAATAATTTTAACCGCATCCCAGCGATCGTGAAAATCGCCCCCCTTCAGCAGGTCTATTGCTGCCTCCAGACCTGGCTGGTTGAGTCGGTGGGAAGCAGGCAGAGAGTGCATAGCTAAGTCTTGAGCATTCATAAAAATGTTTTTTAGGACTGATGAGGCGAGGGCGTGAAGCAACTTCATAACGCTATCGTGACAGGGAAATCGGGCGATCGTCCATCCACTTCTCTATAAATATGCAGTCTTTGCATGTTCAAATTGTAATAAACTCATAGCTCGAAGATTTTTGTAGCTGAAGTCACCGATTTTATAGAACAAAGTTAATACCCTAAAAAAGTAAGTAACAGGGAACTTTGTTCTGAGTTGTTTTGAAGCATTTAGCGATCGGTTCAAACTATTAGTTTCTGAAAGTTTGTGTATTCTTCAGGGTTCGATTAATACTAAAAGCTGGAGTCACCTATAGTAAAAAACCAATTGCTAAATGCTTTTTATTGCTCCTGCTTCTTCCCTTCTTCACAAATATAAATACCCAAATCCCCAACCCTTGATGAGAATATAGGGTGAACTTATTTTGGGAACTGGAAATTGTCTAAACTTACTCGCGCTGGCGATCGCCCCTCACAGCGCCCGCTGCTTCGCCTCATTCAGTATGGACGGGCTTACCGTCAGCAAATAGGGTTAGCGATTCTTTGCTCGGTGCTCAACAAATTTTTTGACCTAGCACCGCCTGTTCTCATTGGCGTTGCGGTCGACGTTGTGGTTAAAAAGCAGGACTCGTTAATTGCTCGGTGGGGCATTGTGGATATTCAACAGCAGTTTTTATTGCTGGCAGTTTTAACGTTTATTGTTTGGAGTCTGGAGTCTGCTTTTGAATATGCCTATGCTCGTCTTTGGCGCGATCTAGCACAAAAGATTCAGCATGATTTGCGAATTGATGCTTACAGTCATTTGCAAGAACTAGAACTAGAATACTTCGAGTCGCGCAGTACGGGCGGGTTGATGGCAATCCTCAACGATGATGTCAATCAGCTAGAACGCTTTTTAGACTTTGGTGCGAACGAAGTTTTACAAGTTTTAACTACGGTGTTAGTCATTGGCACAGGATTCTTTCTTGTCGCTCCTAGCGTGGCATGGATGGCGATATTACCGATGCCGTTCATCCTCTGGGGATCATTGGCGTTTCAAAATTTACTAGCTCCTCGCTATGCTGAAGTCCGCGAGCGAGTCAGTTTTTTAAGCAGTCGGCTTTCCAATAATTTCAGCGGCATTGTCACCATTAAAAGCTTTGTGACCGAAGATTATGAAGTACAGCGTCTCACCCGCGAAAGCGAAGCCTACCGAAAAAGCAACCACCAAGCGATCGTCCTTAGTGCCGCCTTTGTACCGCTAATTCGCATCATCATTTTTCTGGGCTTTACCGCCCTTTTAGTCTATGGCGGATTGGAAGCAGTTGCTGGCAGGATGGCAATAGGAACATATAGCACGTTAATGTTTATGATTCAGCGTTTGCTGTGGCCGCTAACGCGACTAGGCGAAACGCTAGATCAGTATCAACGGGCAATGGCTTCAACCAATCGGGTCATGGGTTTGCTAGATACACCGATCGCCATGAATTCGGGAGCAAGATTTTTAGGCGAAGCAACAGCGATACAGGGAGATATCGTGTTGCAGGATGTGTCGTTTGCCTACCGCGATCGCCTTCCCGTGATTGAACGTCTGTCTCTACACATTCCAGCCGGAAAAACGATCGCCATTGTCGGTTCTACAGGTTCAGGAAAAAGCACATTGGTTAAACTGCTGCTGCGATTTTATGAAGTTCAGTCAGGCACTATTTTTATTGACAACATTGCCCTCCCAGAGTTGCAGATTCGAGATTTGCGACGGGCGATCGGATTAGTCAGTCAGGACGTATTTTTATTCCACGGAACGGTGCTAGAAAATATTACCTATGGCAGCCCTAGCGCCACTTTAGCAGAAGCGATCGCTGCCGCCAAAATTGCAGAAGCGGAAGAGTTTATTAATGGATTACCCCAAGGCTACGACACGATTGTAGGAGAGCGAGGGCAAAAACTTTCAGGAGGGCAACGACAACGCTTAGCGATCGCCCGCGCCATCTTAAAAAATCCACCGATTTTAATTTTAGATGAAGCCACTTCGGCAGTCGATAATGAAACCGAAGCCGCAATTCAGCGATCGCTAGAAAAAATCACGAAGAACCGTACCACAATTGCGATCGCCCATCGGCTTTCTACCATTCGCAATGCCGATCGTATTTATGTCATGGAACAGGGAAGATTAGTGGAACAAGGACGACATGAAGAATTGCTGGAAAAACAGGGCATCTACGCAAATTTGTGGCGAGTGCAAATGGGAGAGGTAAAGCCGTAGAAGATTTAGGCTATGTAGTCATCATGGTTATCGGCTAAATCTGGAAAATCGGATTTAATAGTACCAAAGAGGGCGATAAGAGGATCGTTTTCGAGTGGGTCTGTTGGTTGGATTGTTGTCTGTGGCATTAGCTTGGAGGTTGCAAGAAGACTCTGAATTAATTGCTGTGAAACTCGAAAGTTTGTTTGTTGCAAACGATCGATCGCAGTATACAAATCGATCAGTCCCAACTCAGCAGCTTCAGTTAAAATCCCAAGTATTCCAATCACCTCCAATCCTCTCTGTTGAGCAAATCGTTTGCCTAGCCGTTCATCCATGATGAGGAAATCGGCGTTGATCTGTTGTGCTAGGGCGATCGCAGCTTGCTCTCCTAAATCAAGACGACTCAGGGTGTCATCAGATGGAATTGCTACATTCTCTACGCTGAGCCAAGTTGGAGAATTGGCAATCCATTGTTGTAGTTCAAGTGGTGCATTGGCAGATTGCATTTCATGACGCACTTCATTAGGAATAATGATTTAACCATATAACTGCGGCAGCAAATCAATCTGGTCGATCAGAAGTAAGTAACGGATGGGAGAAGTATCAGAGACGATAATCATTCGGGCAGGGGGCTGTCCATTCTCAATCGGTGCAAGGTTTCAAGATCAGCTTGCAGGTCGTCGGGGTCATAGTGCAGGTCTGCTCCTGCCTGTTTCAGAAAGGCATCAATATCCCAGCGGGAAGGCAAGTTAAGAATGCGCCCGACTTCTGCATGAGTCAACAGTTCATCCCGGTAAGCTTCAACCACAAGAGATTCTAGCGCTCGTTGGGGTAAGTTATTGACGGTTTGAGCGAGTCGTTGGGCAATATCGTCAGGAAGTTCGATCGTGATTTGCATTAGCCTTACCTCGATAAAAATCTATTCTGCATTTTCCATCACCCCTTCTAGGAAAGCGATCGCCCCTTTTCCCCAAGGGCTGGACTCAGCAAAGTGTTCGCCCACTTTGACAACCGCTGTTTTACCACCGTTCAGCAAGCGCTTATAGCTCATCAGGTTTTTCCAGCGCCAAGGCTGCTTTTGCTTGATTTCTTGAAACTCGGCTTCGATGATGATGGATTGCTCCTCTGGTCGAGCCTTGGGGTATTTAGCTTGTAGATCTTGAATCACTTGTTGGAGTTCGGTGATTGCTTCTTTGTCTTCTGAAGAGATCGCAGAGTTATTTTCGATATAGGTATCAACTTGCTCAAAGATTTGTACTTTTTGGGCGTTTGGAAAGTTGTATTTAGAAACTTCTGACATTTTTTGAACCCCTTGGGCGATCGCGTTTAGTTTATCGTGAATCAAATCCTCCGCATTCTGCGCTGTGGATTTTGCGGTTTGAGCAGCTTGAAAGATTTCGTAGTTGTAGAATTGGCAGCGGGCTTGGATGGAGGCGATCGCCTCCATGGATACTGTAATCATATTCATTCCATAGGCTTTCAATTGCCATAACTTTTGAACAACATCAGGCTTCCCTATCTTACTCAAGGCTTTAGCAGCAGCTAGACGGACAAAAGGAATCTCACTGTTTAATGCTCGAACCAATATCATCTGTACAGAACTATCAGTTTCAAGCTCTTGTAGGACTTGAGCAGATTCTTGAGAAATAAGGACATGATCTTCATTAAGTGCTTGTTCTAGAATGCATAATACTTTTTCACTAGCTATTCTTTTCAATGCTCGGACAGCATCCAGTCGAAGTGCATCAGGTAGGCAAGGACTCAAAGCTCGATGTAAAATGCTCTTCTCATCAAGAATAGTCGTAGCAAGAAGATAATCCGCATACCCACTAACATATTCTTGGTTTCGGCTAGGAACGTAGTTTGTCAGACGTTCCAACGCTTGAATCTCCTTGTCAGCAATACTGCGTAAGACTTTTCTGAGAGAGGGTATTGCGTCTAGGTTACTAAGCAAAAGTATGGTCTTATCTCGAAACCTCCACCGCACCTCTCCCGCCAATTGTGCTCCCAATCTTAAATCTACCGTCAACGCCAACTCCACCACCCTTACCGCCTGCGCCTCATCCTCCACCAATACCAACATTAGGGCGATCGGCTCTGTCCACTTCAGATAATTCAAATACTGCCGCTGTAACTCTGCATCACTCAGCTTGGGCAACTGACGCAACAAATACTCGGCTGCATAATATTCCTGAATCAACTGATGCCGAAACTCAATCTTGTCGCCATTCATTTGAATCAGATGATGCTTCAGCAGATCCTCTAGCCACTGCTTGGCAAAATCGCGCGGTTTGTCAAACTTCTCTGCTGTCAGATATTGCGTTAGGATTTCTTCCGCCGTTTGCCGCGTAATGGCTACCTGTAGCTCCGTCGGTTTCTCCTGCGGGTTCTCCCCTCGCATCATTACAAACGCCAACCGCTGCAACAACAGCGACCACCAGCGCCGAGACTCTGCCGTAACCGGAATATCCTCCTTCAGACTCCGCTCATAGCCCTGCGTAAACTGCCGAAACACCATGCCCAAATTGGGTGGCACTGTGCCCAACTGTTGAAACAGTCCACACAACATCCACAGCAGCAAAGGCGTTTGCCCCAGATCTCGCAAGCGGTCTTTGATCTGTCGCAACATCTGCTCTGCCTGATTCTGCGACAGATAAGCCCGGACAAACTCCTGCATCTGGGTTTCTGTCAGCGGCTGTATTTCCAGCTTTTTGGCAATGCCCAAATCGCCGCCCACACTCAGATCTCGCGTCGTAAAAATCATCGGGGTTTGCAGATAATCTCGTCGAAACGTTGCCATATTCCGTCTCGCCTCTTCCGAAGGCAACTCATTCAATCCGTCCATCAGCAGCAACAGCCGACCTTGCCGCAGCCAGCTTTTCAGCGTCTCAGCATCCAGGTCTAAACAGTTCCCCTGCTGCAAAACCGTGAGAATGCGATCGATCACTCCCGTCTGCCAATACCGCAGTTCCACCAACACCGGAATCTTTGCTGCCCCATCCTGATTACCTGCCTCCTCCAGCAACAGCCGAATCAACGCCGTCGATTTTCCCGATCCCGGTCGTCCCACTAGCAGCACGTGCTCTGCCGCATACTTCCGCATCCCCTCCAGCACAGGCAGCCGCTCTAGCTTCTCTTCCGGATTCTCCCCCAGGTTTTCTGGCAGCTCACCCTTTGCCTTTTCCTCTTCGGGCTTTGCCGTCTGCACCATCAACCCAAAATCAAACGGAAAGGCACATTTCTCAGTTTGCCGTTTCACCTGCTCCTGACCCACTGCATCCATCAGCGTGTAAAGCTCCCACCACTGCGCGTAAGTAACGGCGATCGCATTCAAATAATCAGCAAACTCTGGGCTAGCAGTCATACTGGGGGACAGACTATACGTTTTGAGCCTACCATAGCTCAAACTTCTGAGGCTTCTGAAAGCACTTCAAAATTACTGACCTGACCATGCGTTACCATCAAATCCTGTGGGAGGTGGTTCTAGCGGTACTTCTCTGAAAATCTTTGCTAATTGGGCGGCGGTCAGCGATCGCACGAACGATGTCGGAAAGGTCTTTTGACTGATACGACTCACGTACCCAGCACTTAAAAAAGTACGGTACTGTGAATCTTCCGCCACATAAGTTTTGAAAAACGCTACTCCGATCGCTTTCAGGTACAAGTAAGCAAGTTTAGGGTTGGGCCCTACCAGTTCAGTCGGGAGTTCGACTTGGTTATTTTGAGAGGTTGCATTCGGTGCATCAATCACAGAAAAATGGGTTCCACCCTCAAGTAACATCAGGTATTTATCGGGTGTTTGCAGCCAGGTAAACGGAAGAATCTGTTCGAGTAGCGCGGGTGCAACGGTGTCGGCAGTGCTGCTGATAATGAGAACTGGAACATTAATTTTGCTCAAATCGGTTTTGCCTAACAGACTGCTACCAATGGGATTAATGGCGATGACGGCTTTAATGCGATCGTCTCGAAAGGTTAGCTCAGTTTGGGGTAGTTGAAGAGCACGGCATTGCAGCAATAAGGAGAGGTTAAGCGTGTCGCTATTTTGGCAATCTTGAGCTAATTGTTTTTGGTTAATTTCGGCACCCGCTAATGCCAGTGCGGTGTAGCCACCCAAAGATTGACCAATGACTCCCACTTGGTTTAAATTCATTCGTCCGGCAAAGCGTGAATCGGTTTGCGAGAGAGTTTCTAATTGGTTTAATAAATAGCGGATATCGAGGGGGCGATCGACAAATTCGGTTGGTGCCGTGACTTCATTGGCTCCGCCCGATATTAAGGCTTGAATTTGCTGGGAACTGCTGCCAGGATGCTCAGGTACAGCCACGGCGAACCCATAGGAAGCCAACTGTTGAGCAAGGTAGGCGTAGGTGCTACGGTCTGAGCCTAACCCGTGAGAAATAACAATGAGGGGAGCATTGAGGCTTGGGGCAGGTTGTGGATTGGCAGAAAAAAGGGAAGGAAGCGTTGGGTCAATTGTACGAGGCGAATTAGGTAGATACATATCGGTGAGGAAGGAGCGATTTTGGGAGATGCGTTCGGGGTCAGTGAGACGGAGGGTACGTTTTTGCCAAGTGTAGGAACCTACCGATCGCAAGTCGGGTAAATTGGGTAACGGTACCCAGGGTTCAGCACCTGCCTCTAAAATGGACTGTTGATCAATCAGGGCGATCGCGCTTTGGGTTTGCCGAACTAGAGCATCTAAATCTCCCAAAATTTGGAGGGTTCGCTCCAGGTCTAACCGAATATTAGACAATGGAAATTGCTTTAAAACGTTGAGCGGTGTCAAGCCTTCGGGGGCTTCTGCTGCCTGAATCATGGCAGCGCGAGTTGCATAAAACCCCGATAGATTGGAATCGGTGCGAATCACTTCGCCTAATCTTCTCAGCAGCGCTTCGCCTTGATCGGTGTAGAGAAATTGCGCTACAGCAACATGGTTGAGGTTGGCTTTAGTGCGCAAAATGCGGCGTAAATTATCAAGCTGTTCTGGCTCCAGATAGCGAACGTAGTCTTTAAAGTCTCCTTCAATGGAACCTTCGTTGACATATGCCGACAGAGAATCAATAGAAACCGAGCGTTCTAGAAGACCATAAGCGATCGTCAGGCGATCGGCTCCTAGAGCAGAGCCTATAGGCAAGAACACCGCCACGACCGTTGGCAAGAGCCATCCAAACGGAACTCGCATATTGATTAAGAAATGGAACTATTTACTGATAATAGATGAATACTGATAATCCAAGGTTGACTCAGCATCGATCGTCCAGTCAATCATCTCCGTTAATCTTCTAAAAGTCATTACCCAAAGGAGGCAATTAACTCTAAAAGTTGAGCTTCGCTGAGTTGGGTAATGCCTAACTCCTCAGCCTTCGCTAGCTTAGACCCGGCATCTTCTCCGACCACGACATAACTGGTTTTGGCGCTGACCGATCCTGTAATTTTGCCGCCTGCATTTTGAATCAGGGCTTTTGCTTCATCGCGTTTGAGGGTAGGTAAGGTGCCTGTAACCACAAAGGTTTTGCCTGCCAAGGATAGGTTGGCTAAGGTGGTGGCTTTGGCATCGCCAACTAGTTGCACCCCAGCATGGCGCAAGCGATCGATTAAGGTTTGGTTAGCAGGGACTTGAAACCATTGGTAGACAGATTGAGCAATTTCTGTGCCAATGCCGTAGAGGGTGGCGATCGCTTCTACGCTGGCTCCGGCTAAGGCTTCGACTGTAGAAAAGTTCTCGGCAAGGATTTGGGCATTGACACTCCCCACATGGCGAATGCCCAGCCCGTACAGCACCCGCGACCAGGGCTTAGATTTAGATTGAGCGATCGCCTTGACCAAGTTCTGTGCCGATTTTTTACCCATGCGATCGACCGTTAGTAGCTGCATTTCGGTCAAATCGTACAAATCTGCCACCGTCTGAATCATTTGGCGATCGACCAACTGCAACACCCACTTTTCTCCCAACCCATTAATATCCATCGCATCTCGCCCTGCCCAATGCACCAGCGCCCCCCGCAAAATTGCTGGACAGGACGTGTTAATGCAGCGAAGTACCGCTTCGCCTTCAGGTCGAAATAGCGCTTCACTGCATTCGGTACAGTGGCTCGGCATTGCAAAAGGAGCAGTGCCCGAAGGACGCAAATCAAACAGCACTCGCAGCACTTCGGGAATGATCTCTCCAGCTTTCCGCACAATCACCGTATCGCCCACGCGAATATCTAACTCGGCAATGCGATCGCCATTGTGCAATGTTGCCCGCGCTACCGTTGTGCCAGCCAGCAAGACCGGGCGCAATTCTGCCAACGGCGTTACGGCACCCGTGCGCCCCACATTAACGCTAATATTTTCTACCACCGTCGGCGCCTCTTCAGCAGGATACTTGAAGGCGATCGCCCAACGGGGAAACTTTTGGGTAAAGCCTAGTTTTTCTTGGAGCGCCAAAGCATTGATCTTAACCACAACCCCATCGGTCATATAAGACAAATTCAGCCGATCGCGCGACCAGCGATCGCAATAATCTATCACCTCAGACAGCGAGGCACAAAGCTGACGGTTAGGATTCACCCGAAACCCCGCTTGCCGCAGCCATTCCAAAGCATCCCACTGAGAAGAGAGAACTGGAACACCATCAGCACTGGCGTTGGCAGCAGCCTGGGGAAGATGCAGCGTATAAGGAAAAAAATCAAGCTGACGTTGCGCCACCTTCCGCGCGTCAAGCTGACGCAACGTTCCAGCAGCAGCATTGCGAGGATTAGCAAACAGAGCTTCTCCAGCTTTTTCCCGCTCCTGATTAATTTTTTGAAAAACATCTAGAGGCAAAAACGCCTCGCCGCGCACTTCTACAATCGGCGGCGGATTTTCTAAATGCAAGCGCAACGGAATCGAACGAATGGTTCTAATATTTTGGGTAATTTCTTCCCCGTTTATGCCATCGCCTCGCGTCGCGCCTCGAATCAGCAAACCATTTTCGTAAGTTAATGCCAGTGCGTTGCCATCAATTTTTAGTTCACAGATATATTCTGCTGCCGCCACGGTTGGAGCCACTCGTTTCCAGCGTTCTTGCCACTGTGCCAACTCTTCAGCCCCAAAGGCATTCTCTAAGCTGTACAGCGGCATGTTGTGCTTGACAGAGTTGAACTGGGTCGCAGGTCTTTCGCCGACGCGCTGAGTCGGGCTGTCGGGTGTAACCAGCTGCGGATATTGTGCCTCCAGGTCTTGGAGTTCCTGGTAGAGGCGATCGTAGACAGCATCCTCCATCGTGGGCGCATCTAAAACGTAGTATTCGTAGCTGGCTCTTAGTAAAAGCTTGCGCAGTTCCTCGACTCGGGGCTGGACTGTAGGCTGATCCATAGCAGGCATAAGGATGAACACAATCAAGGGTACTTTACCGCAGCAAATCTGGAGCAGATTGCCTGAATAGGTCAAATGTACCATCAAAGAAAGATTGATCCAAGAAAGAGTGAGCGATCGCCAAAATTAGCCTAGGCTGCCACGTCCTCAAACTTGTACCCTACCCCAATGACTGTTTTCAAAAACGTCGGATTGGCTGGGTCAGGTTCAATCTTTTTTCGCAGCCGCGCCACATGGGTATCGACGACTCGTTCATCGCCGTAGAAGTCGCTGCCCCAAAGCTTTTCAATTAACTGGGTGCGGTTCCAAACTCGTCCTGGGTAGCTGAGGAAGGTTGCCAAAAGTTCAAATTCTAGGGCAGTCAGGTCAAGAGATTCGATCGCATTTCCAGCAAGTTGACGATGTGCCACCCGCTGATCGGTGTCGATCGCAAAGTGAGGCGTTTGGTAGCCTGTGCTTTGCCCGCCTTGGCGAAGGGTGCGGCGCAAAAGTGCCCGAACTCGCGCTACCAATTCGCGGGGGCTAAAAGGTTTGACCAAATAATCATCTGCACCCGTGGACAGCCCGATGATGCGATCGATTTCTTCGCCCTTGGCAGTCAACATCAAAATGAAAGGATCTTTTGCACCGGGCTTCTGGCGAATGCGGGCGCAAACTTCTAGCCCGTCCAAGCCTGGAATCATTAAATCCAGCACAATTAAATCAGGCTGAAACTCCTGAAAGATCTGCATTGCGGTCGTGCCATCTCGACAGGTACGACAAGTAAACCCTTCTTTTTCCAGGTAAAGCTGGATCAGTTGGGCAATTTCGGCTTCATCTTCGACAATCAAAATATTCATAAAGTCATATCGCCCCGTAAACCTTCTCTATCTTTTAGCACGCCAGCCCTAATGGATCTTCCCATCATTTATCATCCCGATTACGTCACGCCGCTTCCCCCCGAACACCGTTTTCCAATGGAGAAGTTTAGCCGATTACGAGATTTGCTGGTGGCGGATGGTGTGGTGGATGAGTCGCAGTTCTATGCGCCGGAGGTGCCGCCGAGGGAGTGGATTGAGTGGGTGCATGAGCCGGAATATGTGCAGGCTTATTGTGAGGGAACGCTTGATCCTAAAGCAATGCGGCGGATTGGGTTGCCTTGGAGTCCGGCGCTGGTGAATCGAACTTGTACGGCGGTGGGCGGAACGATTTTGACGGCGCGGTTGGCGTTGGAATGTGGGTTGGCTTGTAATACGGCGGGAGGCACCCATCATGCGTTTCCAGGTTATGGTTCGGGGTTTTGCATTTTTAATGACTTGGCGATCGCTGCCCGTGTAGTACAAAAACTAGGGCTAGCAAAACAGATTTTGATTGTGGATTTAGATGTGCATCAGGGGGATGGGACGGCGTACATTTTTCAGAATGATCCGAGTGTGTTTACGTTTTCAATGCACTGTGAGATTAATTTTCCAGGGACGAAGCAGCGCAGTGATTTAGATGTGCCACTGCCAGAAGGTATGGAGGATGACGCTTATTTGCAGACCTTGGCAGAATATTTGCCGGATTTGTTAGCGCAGGTGCAGCCAGATTTGGTGTTTTACGATGCAGGGGTCGATACCCACGGAGGCGATCGCCTGGGCAAGCTGGCATTGAGCGATCGCGGTCTTTTTTGTCGAGAAATGCAGGTTTTAAGCACCTGTGTTTCTTTGGGTTATCCCGTTGCTTGTGTGATTGGTGGCGGCTATGCCAACGATTTTGATGCCCTAATCTATCGTCACTCACTGTTACATCGGGCAGCGAGCGAAGTCTATCGGCAGGGTCAGATATGATTGCCGACTTAATTGGTAATTGCACAACTTGATAGTTCAAGCAACTCATTTGGGGAATGCTCACCGGGTCAACTTGATCTTTAATTTCCTATGTTTTCTTCAGACTCTCATTTTTCCAATTCATCGGCGCTGGCTGCCACTCATCCAACGTTAGCTACTTTTCATACTCAGGCAATGGTCTATAGTTCTCGTCATGCGGGTCATTCACACGAGGTCGAAGTTGAAATTACTGCTAAGGAGTTGCGGTTGATAGGGGATGGTCGCAAGAATATCCTCAAGGGTGGCAGGGGCGATGATTTTATTAAAGGAGCAGGGGGCAACGATCGCCTCAATGGGGCACAAGGGGCGGATCAGCTTTTTGGCGATCGGGGTAACGATACTCTTTTGGGCGGTGCAGGCGATGACTCAATGTTTGGCGGCAAGGGCAATGATGTGTTGCTGGGTGCTGCTGGCAATGATACTTTGGTAGGCGGTGGGGGCAAAGATCGGTTGACAGGTGGGCAGGGGCGCGATCGCTTTGTCCTCAATCTAAAACATGCGGGTGCCTTGAACCAAGCTGCCGTCATCACCGACTTTATACATACTCAAGATACGCTTCAGCTAGAAGGGCTAACCTTCGACCAAGTTATTCTTTCCCAAGCACCAGGCAGTACTGACACAACGGTACAAGATAAAGCCACTGGGAAATATTTAGCAGTTCTTAAAGGCATTAACCGCAGCAGTTTGGGGATTGCAGATTTTAGTCCTTCTGAAGCAGAAGCCACGAACCGAGCCGCCAATCGAGTGACGGCAGGGGCAACCACTCTCTACACGGGTTTCAATCAAGTCACCGTGGGCAACAATAGCGGCAATCAAGATCCCTGGGTGGCTAGCTTTACTAACGGTAAGTTGAATTGGTATCGCAATGATTATGAAATTACGCCAGATGACAGTAAGGGTACCAACTTAGTGTGGGATGGTGGCACCCATCTCTACGCTGCATTTACCGCTACAGGCACTCAAGGCACTTCAGAGCAAGACTTTCGTCGCTTTGCGACTGCTGGATGGCTGAAGAGCTATGGCGATGCTAGTCCGGGCGGTGGCGGTGGCGGCAGAGTGGCAATTTTAGCCAAACTTAATCCCTTAACTGGAGATGTGCTTAATGCTTCGTTTCTAACTGCTTTGAACGGGACAAGAACGAATTCGGTCTTCGTGCGCGAGTTGTCTCTTAATGGCAGTAATTTGGTCGTGCAAGCAGATTCGGCATTTGCCCCGCGTAAGGCAGACAAGACAGCGCTAACAAGGAATAGTAGCCCAGCCATGTCGCCTAATTACACCGTTGAGTTTGCGCCTGATTTAGGCTCGGTGGTGCGAGTGTCATCGACTGACTATAGCTGAGGTAGTTTTGGGTTTTATGACGCTTCTTGATCCAATCCCTGATTTTTGTACAGCAAAGCCGATCGCGGCTCCAATCTAGGAGGATGGTTTAGAAGTATAGATTGTGACCCGAACCGCCCCCTAAATCCCCCATTTTGGGGGACTTTAAGCAGCAGAACTGGCTCGGAAGTCCCCCAAAATGGGGGATTTAGGGGGCAAGTGTAGAGCGCTTTGATACTTTTAAGACATCCTCTAATCAATTTTGGCATTGCTGAATGAAAGGATGAACCTAATCAAACTTATTTCCTTCCGCAGAGCCGTGATGGAAGAGGGATCTCTCTGCGTTGTCAAGTTCCCCTCAGCACCACCAAACTTTGTTTGCAACTACTTGTGTTAATTCTGCCTTTGCCCTTATGCTAATCAACACTGGTTTTTTGATACCAGTAGACAGGCTTAAGGTGAGGACGCTGGCTAGAAGTGTTGCCACACAACTAACCAGCTAACCTGACTTTCTGAAACTGGCAGAAAGCTAGGCTGTAGCGATTTTATCGTTTCACCTCGCTAATGTTAAACAAGTGGTTAGAACCACCACACCTTAAGCTTTTCTTCTCAACCCAACATTAGCGAGGGAAATAGCATGAGTACAGAGTTCAATGAACTGCTGCCCGTTGCGCACGGCGATAAAGCGCAGGTGTGGATCGTCGGGACGCGGGAGCAAGTAACGCATCTAATCAACGAGTTTTACGTGAAGAAGATCGCTAGCGACCCTTGCGGTATCTGCGAAGCAGCACGCGTCCAGTTCACACCGATAGTGCCTGCTCCATTTGCCAGTGGCAAGTACATGAGTGTTTTAGTGCGCTAAGACAGAGCTTCAGGGGCGATCGCATCAATGTTGTCGCCCTTGCAGAAACGATCGTTCTCCCTACATTGCCATTGCAACGTAACACAATCGAATTGCAACTCAATCCATTACGATTGTCGATCGATGCAGTGCCATTGTGACTCAATCCATTACGATTGTCGGTCGATGCAGTGCGAATGTGACTTGATGCAGTGCGATCGCAGAGGAGTTTCTTTAAAGCTTGGGCATTGCTAAACAAGAGATGACCCATACTTAAATTCAGCGATGCCTTAACTCCTAGATTAAACTGGAGCTAAGCTAGCCTGACGCAACGCCATGACATCTATTGAACGAAACGCCTCAATCGACGCTCAAGGACAACTCCACCTCAACCAACCGCTGACCGTTGGGGCACACAGCAACGTCCGGGTCATCATTCTCTTACCTGATCCAGATCTTCCAGAAGACGAATCCAACGAAAGTATTTTGGCAGGGCTTCAACAATCCCTTCAAGAATTTCAGGACGGCAAAGCTATCCTCCTTAAGAATCTCTGGGATGGCATTGATGCCGAATAACGATGCCATCCTCGTTATTGCTTCTCCTGAATTCCAGCGTCGTCTCAAAGCCCTTGCCAAACGCTATCGTCACATTCGCAGCGATCTTCAACCGATTCTTGAAACGCTACAAGCCGGAAACTTTTTGGGTGAACAAGTTCAAGGAACCAACTATACGGTTCTCAAGCTCCGCATCAAAAACAGTGATGCTCAGAGGGGTAAGAGTGGAGGGTACAGGCTGATTTATCAAATTGTCGATTCGACCGTCATTCGCCTAGTTCTGATATATTCCAAGTCAGACCAAGAAGACGTCGTGGCAGACGATATCGTTACAATTATCGAGTCACTGCCCAAAGAAATCTGATTGAAAGAGCATGACGAATGATGAGCTTTTAGAAGTTATTGCCAAAGCTGCCAGAGATGGGGTGAATGAACTGAGTCTTTCTGGGGAGGGCTTGACGGCTCTGCCACCTGAGATCTGGCAACTGACTAATCTCAAAGCGCTCTACCTTTACAGTAATCAGTTGACGAGCTTGTCGGAAGCGATCGCCCAACTCACCCATCTCACAACGCTTTTTCTCTGGGACAATCAACTGACGAGTCTGCCAGAGGCGATCGCAGACCTCACCCATCTCACAACGCTCCACCTCGCTGACAACCAGCTAACGAGTCTGCCAGAAGCGATCGCCAAAATCTCTAGTCTCAAAGAGCTTTACCTCGAAAACAATCAGCTAACGAGTCTGCCAGAGGCGATCGCAGACCTCACCCATCTCACAATGCTTCACCTCGCTGACAACCAGCTAACGAGTCTGCCAGAGGCGATCGCTAAACTCTCCAGTCTCACAAGGCTTGACCTCAGCAACACTCAATTGACGAGTCTGCCAGAGGCGATCGCCAATCTCTCCAATCTCACAAGGCTTGACCTCAGCAACAATCAACTGACGAGTCTGCCAGAGGCGATCGGGCAACTCTCTAAGCTCACAACGCTTGACCTCAGCAACAATCAGCTAACGAGTCTGCCAGAGGCGATCGGGCAACTCTCTAAGCTCACAGAGCTTTACCTCGAAAACAATCAACTGACGAGCCTGCCCACAGGTATTCGTAACCTCTCCAAGCTGGAAAAACTTGATTTAAGAGGCAACCCCGATCTATCTATTCCGCCAGAAATTTTGGGAACTGATTGGAACAACCTTGGTAATCCCACCACCATCCTCAACTATTACTTCCAACTTCAAACCCAACCCAACCGCCCCCTCAACGAAGCCAAAGTCCTCCTCGTCGGCGAAGGCGACGTTGGCAAAACCTCCCTCCTGCGTCAACTCCTCGGTCAAGGCTTCGACCCCCACCAAGCCAAAACCCAAGGCATCGCGATCGAGCGCTGGAACGTGGAAGTTAACCAACAATCTGTACAACTCAACCTCTGGGACTTTGGCGGACAAGAAATCATGCACGCCACCCATCAGTTCTTCCTCAGCCAACGCAGCCTCTACATCCTGGTCATTGATTGCCGCCAAAGCGAAGCCCAAAACCAAATCGAATACTGGCTGCAAATCATCACCAGCTTCGGCGGCGACTCCCCCATCATCCTCGTCGGCAACCAATGCGACCACCAACCCCTCGACCTTGACGAACGCGGACTACAACTCAAATACCCCAACCTTCACGCCATCCTCCAAACCTCCTGCAAAGAGGGTCAGGGCATCGACATCCTCAAAGCCACCCTGATCCAAGAACTCAGCCAACTCCCTCACATCCACCAACCCCTGCCCCAAACCTGGTTCACCGTCAAACAACAGCTTGAACAACGCACCCAAGACTTTCTCTCTCGCCAAGACTACGAGCAAGTCTGCATCGAAGCAGGTATCTCAGACCTTAAAACCTCAAACGATCTGCTGTACCTGCTCCACAATCTAGGCATCGTCCTCAACTTCCAAGACAACATCCGCCTCAGTCCCGAATTTGTCGATACCAACGTTCTCAAACCCAAATGGATCACCAACGGCGTTTATAAAATTCTCAACCACAGCGAACTCTTCACCGTTCATCACGGCATCCTTAGCCTATCCCATTTACCCAACATTCTCAGTTCCGATCGCTATCCTAGCGAAAAGTACAGCTTCCTCATCGGCATCATGCGTAAGTTTGATCTGTGCTTTGCTCTTGATGATCATACCAACGCTCAATTTCTCATTCCCGGACTCCTTCCCAAAGAAGAACCCTACACCGGAGAATGGCAAGGCTCCCTTACCTTCCAATATCATTACAACGTCTTGCCTCCCAGCATTATTTCTCGCTTCATCGTCCGCATGAACAGCAAAATCAGTCAGCGCACCTACTGGCGCAGCGGCGTTGTGCTGAAAGAACGTAACAACCCCGCCCTGGTGCGCGCCGATCGCGAAGACAAACGCATCACCATCCAAGTTAAAGGCAACTCCACCACCCGCCGCAACTTTCTCAGCGCCATCCGCAGCCAATTCGACGAAATCCACAAAACCATTCCTGGTTTAGGGATCACTCAGCACTTGCTCTATTCCGAAAACCCAGAAACTTGGCTCAACTACGAACACTTGCTGAGCGCTGAAGAGGCGGGAGAAACTACCTTTTTTATCCCCGAACTCAAACGCCGAGAAAACTTAAGCACAATTCTAGAAGGCATCGAAGCAGTTCAACGCAGCGATCGCCGAAACCCAGAACACCCCAAAGCTCCCCCCATCAAGCTATCGTTAGGGGAGCTACGCAGCGATCGCCGCAACTCAGAACATCCCGAATACCCATTCTATCTCACCAGCGAAAGCAAGGAGCGAGTTGATTTCATAAAACTCCCAGCTAGAAACCAGCCCATCCCCGATCGCACCCAGCGAGAAGTCTTCATCTCCTACGCCTGGGACAAAGGTGAAAGTGAAGAAATTGCCAACACCCTCGATCGCCACTTCCAATCCCAAGGCATCACTCCCATCCGCGACACCCGCAACCTCAAACTAGGTGACAGCGCCAAAGAGTTTATGCAATGGATGGGAAAAGGAAAATGCATCATCACCGTCATTAGCGATCGCTACCTCAAATCCCGCAACTGCATGTACGAACTGATCCAAATTAACGAAAACGCCTGTGATAATGAGGCATTCCGCGATCGCGTTTTTCCAGTTGTTTTATCCACAGCCAAAATCTATCAGCCCCGCGAGCGCATCCAATACGTTCGCCATTGGCAAGACGAGCGCAAAGCTTTAGAAGCTGACATCAGAGAGCTCGATTCCTTAGACAATCTCCCAGAACTTCAGAAAGATCTAGACTTTTACGCCCAAGCCCGAACCGCGATCGACACCTTATCTAAAACCTTGAGCGACATGAAATCCACCAACCTAGACATGGAACGCGATGCGAGCTTAGAAGGTTGTCTCAGCGCCCTATACGAGGCAGTCGCGCAAAAGATTAACGAGTAACCCTCAGAACAAATGCTGATGATCATTGAAGCGGCGAATTTGCCAAAGGTCTGTGTTAAAGCAGTTTTGGTCGGTTCGCTGCCACCGGGTTTGGTCGATCCAAAACTCGAAGATGGCAGTGTTACGAGCGTGAATGCGCCAAGAGCGATCGCACCCCATCAGTTCTGCAATTAAGTGCTGCAAAATCCAGCTATGGGTAACAATCCAAATCTGTTCGCCGTTCTGGTGACGGCTCAGCACGGTTTGAATAAACCGCCGAGAGCGATCGCGCGCTTCCTGCAAAGACTCTGCGCCTGGAATCGGAATCCAGTCGGGGGAGTTTTCCAACTGCTTGCATAAATCAGGATAGCGATCGCGTGCCTCTGCCCAAGTGAGTCCCTGGAAAATGCCATTTTGAAACTCTCGCAAATCCTCAGAAAGCTCAACCTTGATCGCGCCCGGATCTTCCTGCGTTGCCAGCGGTTCTAGGGTCGTATCATCCTCTTCATCAACCAAATCCCCCACGACCGCAGGCAGGGGCTTTGCCAAATAATGCGACATCAAAATTTCAGCCGTCTGCATCGTTCGCTTGAGGGGACTACTGTACACATGAGAAGGCATCCAACTTTCGGTTAGCAGTCTTTGCGCTAGTTTTCCTGCTTGCCGTCGCCCCTCTGCCGACAGTTCAAATTCTCCATTGCCCTGCATTCGCTTCTGTTGATTGCCAACTGATTGAGCGTGTCGAATAAACAGAAGCTTCAGTAGCTTCATAAGCCTTCCCTAACAAGAAACAACGTTGAGTTTAAGAAAAAGGCATTGCTGAATGAAAGTATGAGCTTGCCTAAAGCCCCTTTTCTTCAGGTTTTCGTCAGGAGAGAGCCTACCTTGCTGTGTTGCCTTAACCTCACCCCTGCCCTCTGATGCCCTCTGAGAGGATGTCTGAGAAGTATCAAAGATTCTTACACTCGCCCCCCAACCCTCCATTCTGGGGGACTTCCGCACCAGTCCTCCTTCAAAGTCCCCCAGAATGAGGGATTTAGGGGGCGGATCGGATGACAATCTAGACTTCTCAGACATCCTCTGATGCTCTCTGGGGGTTAGAGAACTAGACTTTCATTGCTACAGCCTTTCCCAATCCTGTGAGATGCAGCAAGGGGCTTAAGCCCTTGTCCAACAAGCCAAGCTGTACTCATCTGTACAGAAATTGCTATATCCAGCAATGCCAAAAGAAATAACGTCAGCAGGAACTTTAGGTAAAACTATCAATAGGAGGATGTTTTTAATGGAAGGATCATAGCAAACTAACAGTGAAAGGCTCTACCAATTTGGATGAAGTATTAGTTAACACCTGTGCTCTCTGTAAGATGTGATACATCTATAGAAATGTGACAACTAGATAGCTTTTGAAGTACATTTTAAGCGCGCGTTTTCTGTAGGGTTTTCGGAAAAGTCGATATTTAGTAATAGCAGAATATCAAAAACCTACTGTCGAATAGCCTTATTCATCTGCATCTATTATGTTGGCAACTTTAGCTTCCTTCCCTAAATCTTTGACCATGCTTGCATCTGTTGGTTTATCGTGTCTCAAACCGACTCAAACCTTTAAAGATAGAGAGGGTTCTAATCGAAATAACTTTGAACATTCAGAGTTGCCGCGATCGGGCATGTTGTTAGTTTTGCCTGCTCCTTTCTATCGAAAAGAAGGCAAGCTTGTTCTTGAAACGCAAGCCTGTAACGGCATTGAGAAATGGGCAGACCATTTTGGTAAAGTCATTGTAGTTGCGCCTCTGCTGCCCGATAAGGTTGCCGAACAGGAAAGAACAATTGTTTGGCAAGATACTGCCACCCTTGACCAGCCTGAGCGATTTGAGCTTATTCCTGTGCCTTGGGCATATTCGATTAAGTTGTTTACGAAGCACTATACTTCTACTCGAAAATTGTTGGCGGGTCTAATTAACCGCTGTCAATATTTACAATTTCCCTTGGGCGGATTGTTTGGCGATTGGGGTGCAGTAGCATCACTGGAAGCCCAACGGCAGAACCGACCTTATGCTGTTCATACAGATTTGGTTGAAGATCAGGTGGTGCTGCAACTTGCCCAAGGCAAAAACTGGATAAGTCAGCTTAAAAGTAATTTATTTTCTTTAGTTACTAGAAAATACTACAAGGGGATCATTCAGAACAGTGGACTAGCGCTGCTTCATGGCGAAGATTGCCATGCGGCATATAGCAGTTTGTGCCAGACAAGCTTTTTGGTGCATGATACTCACACCAAGCCTGAAGATGCGATTAGTCATGAAGCGCTGGCGAAGAAGATCGAGGCGTTGGCGATCGCTCGCACTCTCCGTATTTGCTACACCGGACGCATGGCACCCATGAAAGCTCCCTTAGACTGGGTGCGGGCAGTGGGTGAAGCCAGGGATCGGGGTGTGGCAGTCCAGGCAACTTGGCTAGGAGATGGAGTTTTGCGGGAGGAGGTGCAGCAACTCGTTGCTGACTTGGGGCTAGGAGATTGCATTGAGCTAGTAGGGTATGAAAGCGATCGCCAGAAGGTGTTGGAGTGCATTCGCTCGGCACACCTCATGTTGTTTACCCACGTCACCTCCGAGTCACCTCGCTGCCTCATTGAGGCGTTTGTGTCAGGGACAGCGATCGTCGGCTATCACAGTCGTTATGCCGAGGACTTGACCCAGGATGGCGGTGGCGCATTAGTGCCTGTTCATCAGTGGCAGGAGTTGGGTAAGCTGCTCCAAGATTTGTGGCACGATCGCCCGCGATTAATCAAGCTCGTTGAACAAGCTGCTGCTAAAAGAACTCGCTTTAATGATGAAGCTGTTTTTCAAGAGCGCAGTGAACTCATTAAGCGCTATCTCGGTTAAAAGACAGAGCTTCTCCCTTTCAAGATAAAATTGAAGGGCGACTCTTTAGGGATGTCTTCATGCGATCGCCCTCTCCTCCTCCAGCCTATGTCTTCCTCCGGACGCTACCAAAGCAGGCTATTTAGCTTTTTTTCTCAGCAATCGCTCCGGCTGAAAGACAAAACGAGTCAGGCTTGGCGGCAAGTCAAACTGGCGGCAGTTTGGAGCGCGCAAATTGCTCTCTACCCAATTTACGCGCTGTTTCAAACCGGGCGTTTGTTAGATAGACAAATGGGGCAAGCCAGCCGTCAAGTCTTTCCTTGGCTCCGGGCGGCTCAGCAGCAAATTCTAAACCCCTCAGAATCAAATGTCTCAGGGCTAAGTCTTTCGCAGCCTTTCGCTTTAGTTTCAGATGCTCCTATTCAAAACCTCTTAGCCCAAAATCGTGAGGAGGTAACTCCGTTAATTCAGGGATTTGCGTCACTGCTGGCAAACCGAGATCTGGTGCTAGTGACGGCTGAGAATGAAATTCTTGATGTGTTGACGGGGGAGCAGCAATTGCAGCTTCAACGGCAAATAATTTGGGAGATGGCGATTTATTGGCGGCAGCGCAGGATTCAGGAGCAAATTCAGCCTTCACCAGAGAATGGAACGGCTTTACAGGACTGGACTAACACGTTTCTGCCTTTGCCCAGAGAGAAGAAGAATTTACTTCCTCCCATCCGTGCCTTTCGGCATCTGATGACCTGGGTTCAGATGAGTCCAGTCGCGATCGCCATTAACCTTTTCCAAGAGTCTCGTCTGGCTGCCTTGCCTTCTGCCCCCGATCCCAGCCTAGATCCCACTCTGCAAGTGCCTCTTCGCTCTGCCCATCTGCCGGGATCGAAGCTCAACCAAGTGATACAGGGTCTATTGAAGGAGCGATCGGAGCGATCGCCCCAATTGCCGCTATTTGCTTGGGTCAGGCGGCAAGCAACCGGATTTACAGAATTTTCTAAGTCGCTAGGGAATCTACTTCAAAATTCCAGCATTGTTCTATACGACCCTTTGCCCAAAAGCGAACCTGAAGATTTTTCTCTAGTGTCTCCTACTTTGTCCCAACCCTTGACCCAGAAGCCTTGGTTAAGAATTGAAGATTTCTTTGGGGGAGAGTTTCTAGGTGTAACGGATTCTCGGCAAATTATTAAGGATGCCGAGACGGCAGTGCAAGAGACGGAAGCAGGAGGAGCGATCGCCATTGGATATTCTGAAGAAGTCGTCCTTTCTAACCCTGTGAATGTCACTCTGCGATCGTCCTCATCGTCAGCACTGCATCAGCCTGCTCACCCTGAGAGCGGGATCACTTCTACTATTTTGGAAGCCGAGGTGACGGGGATGAGTTACGAAAAGCACCCTCTGGAACAATTGCTGAAGTGGCTAGATCAGGGGATGTTGTGGATAGAGCAAAAGCTGGGGCAAGTCTGGCATTGGCTGCACCGTACGTAGTTGAATTCGCCCATGACTTGAAGGGTGATTTAAGAGGCGATCGCTTGCCATCCCCAAAATGCTGCCATTCCTACCACAATGGTGAGCAACAAGTTCTTGCGCCACACTCCCACCCCAAAAGCAGCGATCGCCCCTATCAATCTGGCGTTGGTGTAACTTAGCAGCAAATGATCCCCCTCAGGCAGCAACACCGTAGGCGCAACAATCGCCATCAGCACCGCTGGCGGCACATAGCCCAAGATCTGTAAAAATTGCTCAGAAAGCTGAAAACGTCCGCTCAGAGCCAGCACAGGATAGCGAATTACAAAGGTGACGATCGCCATGCTGCTAATGAGTAAAAATTCGTTCATGATTAAGCCTGGGCTAGTCTTTCACAGGGGTCAGCCTTTCAAATTCAGTTTTTCGCACAACACGCCCGCCGTAATGCCTAGCAGCGCAGCCACCATCAAACCCAGTTGATGAGGTAAAGAATGGGTAAACAGTGAAGAAACTCCAGCCACAAAAACTGCGACTAACATAGGCAAGTTGATGAGATAAGGAATAATCATGCCAATAAACGTGACTGACATCGCAAAGTCTAATCCCCAACTCTGCACATTAGGAATAAGCTGCCCGATCGTTAGACCGACAAGAGTGCAGAGTTGCCAGTTGGCATACATAAAAGTTGCTGCACCCAGATGATACCAGTGTTTGTAAGGAGATGAGTCTGCTTGATTGTAACGGGCGATCGCCACCATAAACGCCTCGTCGGTTAGCCAAAAGCCTAGCAGCAGCTTCCAAATGGGGGGCGATCGCTGCAAATAGGGCACCAGGCTAACGGCATAAAGAAGATGCCGTAGGTTCACGACAAAGGTCGTCAAAATAATGAGCGGTAAAGTCGTACCGACCGCAAGCAAACCCAAGGCAATAAATTGAGCCGACCCCGCAAATACAAACGCTGACATCGCCAAAGTTGCGCCGAAGGAAAGCTCGTTAGAGAGGGTGCCAAAAATAATTCCGAAGGGAATCGACCCGACAACTAAAGGAATCATCCCTCGGCATCCGGCAAAAAACTCTGAGCGGGGAGAGGTCTTAGTCATGTCAATTCACAGCATCGTTAGGTAATTACTTTTTATCCTGGTCAGCAACTTCAGTTCCATCGACTCTCGTTACTTTGTATCATCAGAGGAACCCGTCCAGGTACAAACCCAAGGTTCAGGATTACAAATATAGATTAAGTCCCTCGTCACTCCCTTTCAAAATGTTTCTTTTTTTATCTAAACTCTTGCCGCTGTTTCTCTATCCTTTAGGGTTTGCCAGCTTAATGTTGCTGATTGCGCTATTCACCTTTTGGAAACGTCCTCGGATAGCTGGGATCGCCATCTTCATTGCTCTCCTTGCGCTCCTGCTGCCGGGCAATAGCTGGGTTGCTAATGGTTGGGTGCGATCGCTGGAAAGCCAATACCTCCCGACTGCCATTCCAACTGCCGATGCTGTTGTGGTTTTGGGTGGTGCCGTCAAACCCCAAATTGCGCCACGACCCTGGATTGATGTCGCCGAAGCGGGCGATCGCCCTCTCTACGGCGCACAGCTTTACCTGCAAGGCAAAGCTCCTCTCATCATCTTGAGCGGCGGGCGGATTGAGTGGCAAGGCGGCGGTGCTCCCTCAGAATCGGCAGATATGGCAAAGTTAGTCGAGGCTTTAGGTGTGCCTGCAAATGTCATTTTGCAAGATCCAACTTCGCTTAACACCCGCGAGAACGCCGTCAATGTAAAAAAGATCATGCAAGATCGGGGCATTCAGAAAATCTTGTTGGTCACCTCTGCAATTCACATGCCTCGCTCAATGGCGATTTTTAAGAAGCTAGGGGTAGAGGCGATCGCCGCTCCCACGGATTTTCTCGTCTCCAATCAAGAGCTAGAAGAACCCCAAGGCACAACGCAGGCGATTATCCTTAACCTTTTCCCCGATTCTGGCAACCTCGAAAAATTCACCCGCGCCCTCAAAGAGTATGTCGGGTTAATCGTTTATGGGCTGCGCGGCTGGGCTTGACCGTTGTGCTTTCAAGAAGATCTTGCCTTGATGCCAAAATGTTGTTGCATTTATCGCCCTCTTGAAGATAACTTAATACAATCTTTGTCGGCATTCGCTAGGATATGCTTTCATTGCTGTCAGGCAGGTTGCTCTTCGAGCACATTACTATCAGGGTATGGGAGCAGTGAAGGAAACGTTGTTTTTGTCGGGCATTGTGCTGATTTCAGGGCTATTTCTACGAGGAATAGCTCTAGCAGGCTCCAATAAGTTGCCCCCTCAGCAATCTAGCGAACCAGTGCTTCAGCTTCGTGATCCTTTGCTGTCAAACTTTTTGTTGCCGTTACCGCCGCTGCTTTTACCAGATTTGCTGTTTCCGCCTTACAACTTTTCGACCTTTAACAGTCAGCGGTTGGATCAAGAATTGCAGTTGTACTATCAGTATTTGCAAAAAAACGGCAAGCCAGATGTGATGATTATTGGCAGTTCTCGATCGCTACAGGGAGTTGATCCGACGGCGTTGCGGGATGCTTTGATTGCAAAAGAGTATCCTGGCTTGAAGGTTTACAATTTTGGGATTAATGGGGCAACAGCACAGGTCATTAATTTGGTGCTGCAAGAGGTGCTAAACCCTGAACACTTGCCGCGTATTTTGGTCTGGGGTGACGGCTCACGGGCGTTTAATAGCGGTCGGCTGGATGTGACGTATAACGGCATTATTGCTTCAGAAGGATACCGCCGTTTGGCGCTGGGCGATCGCCCGATTCCTATCCGTCTTTTTTCGCCGGGACAGATTGCCAGCGCCAAAGCCCTACCCGACAAGCCCAATCCTGCCCCCGATCTCGATCGCTACGGGTTCAATGCTCTGGCTGGTCGCTACGATCCACAGACTTACTATCAACGCTATCCGTCGGTTCCGGGTCAATACGACTCTAATTATCAAAACTTTCAGCTTTGGGGTAATCAATCAGATGCGACTAAGGCGATCGCTGACTTTGCTCGTAACCAAGGCATTTCCCTTGTATTTGTCAGCCTTCCCTTAACAGATGACTATGTTGCCGATGCGGTTCGTCGCAGTTACGAGCAGCGGTTTCATCAACACATGGGGCTATTGGCGGCACAAAAAGGTTTTCTGTTTATCGACTATCATCAGCAGCCAGAATTAATTAAGAACGAGTACTTTATTGATCCGAGTCATATTAATCAAAATGGTGCAAAGGCTGTTGCGGCTCAGCTTGCCGCAGATCCAAGAATGCCCTGGCAAATTTTACGATCGCCTTCAAATTGAATTGCCAAAGCATGGGATAGCCGACTGTACCCAACAGCCGACTGTACATAACAGCCGACTGTACCCAATAAGCCGATGCCTAACAGCCGACTGTCACTGAGATGCAGCCGACTGTCCAGCACTACTGTCCAGCACTATTGAAGCTTAGCCTTCATCATTCTCCCGACGCTTCGCCAAAATGTTTTTGACGTGCTTTTTGACGGTGTTTTGAGTGATGTAAAGCTGACTGGCGATCGCCTGGTAGGAAAGACCCTGCAAGCGCATCTGCCAAATTTCGGCTTCGCGGGTAGTCAGGTCGTACTTTTGGGTATCAGCGATCGCTAAGTTGTGAAGCGTTTGCTGCCGATCTTCTAACGTGACAATCAGGTAAGAAAACTCTGAGCACGATTCCTGCTCATCAAGATTTTGATTCATCCATCGCACCCGAATCCGCAACTTTACATCGCCAATTATTTCTTCTGCTTCAGGCATAATGCGCTGACCCGGAAATAACGTTTGGCTTTCAATTAATGCTTCGCAAACTTGCCAAATTGGGCTAGGTAAAATTTGACCAGGAGTAGAAAGATGCTGGCACAACTCACGGGCACGACTATTCGCCTCTAGAATTTCGCCCTTGGGAGTGACGATGAGGATGCCGTCTATAAAACCCTCAATGACTGCTTGCAGCAGTTGAACTTGGGAAAAGCTGGGTTGAGCAGACGGCACACGGGCAGGTCTAACCACCTTTAAATGCCGAGGCTTGGTGGTTGAGGCGATCGATGAGAAGGGGGCTGTTAAGTACACCATAGAGGATCCTTTTAGTTAATCAACAGGGTAGGAATGAAAGCTAGGGACAGAGAACAATAGGAAAGCAGTAATGACGAACAGGAAGTAACGAACAGTGGGTGACGTTTGCCCTACAACTAAGGGACTTAGCTATCTTTCGGTGTGTGACTGTAGTTTTATGCACGGGGCTGTGAAGCCACAATGAGCCAGAGGAAGTACCCTCTTGGATACTGAAATGCTATGAAGTACTCTGAAGCAGGGTGAAGTTTTTGCGGTGTTACATTCGCCATCAGCTTGGCTCCTGAGGTGTGAAATGTTGATAGCATCAGGTTGAAAGACTGTTGTATGTTTTTGCTTGGGTGCCCTTTATTTGAATGTCATCAATTTAGGGATAATCCAATAGCTGGTCAGCTTGAAAAAGTCAGGAGTGTTGTCGGGCAATTAGTTAGAGAAAGTGACTTGATAGTCAGATAAAGTCAGGTAAGCAAAAATTACTTTGATTGTTCAAAGCTCACTTGCTAAACCGATAACCTTATAAAATTTTTAAGAATACTCAAAACGCTTTCAAATTAAAGGAGTTATGGTCGAAAAGCTTTATGGGTTTTAACTAGGACGTTATAAGGACAATAAGAAGTGCGTTGGGTAATGGTGCTGTGTCGATTTCTATTGGCGATCGGGGCAACAGCGATTTGGCACTGGAGTAGAGTGAGACGCACGAAGTCTGACATCAAGGTTGGTATTTGTTGAGGATCGGCATTCATTCAGGGTTGTTGCTATGGATAGTCCAATTGAACCGGGTGTGCTAAATCGATGGTTTCCGCCCGATCGCCAAGCCCAGTATGTTGAGCAATTGCGGGCACAGCGGGGGTTAACCCGTCGGCGTGCCGAATGCTTCGTGCGCCTCTGGGCATATCTCGTTTTGAAAAATCTTCAGCCCATACCCAAGGTTCCCATCGTTGATCTAGATTCCTTGGAGCATCCTGTTTCTTGTACCCATCGAGAAGCGGCTGATTTGTTTTACTCTGAGTCAGAGCGGGGGAGCGATCGGGCGGCAGGCATGATGATCGATCTCCTGGTGCAGGCGGGCTTGGTGGAAAAAAACTTCGATGGCAATACCAATATGCTCTTCATCCGGGCGGTGCCAGAGCTAAAAAAATCGGCTGTACCCAATGCCCCTATTTCGCTCCAGCCCGATAATTTTAACCCTCGCACGGATGCGGTTCCTGTCGCCACATTGCTCTCTCACAGCTACAACTGGATGACCTCTAGTAAAACGGCAGTAGCGCAGAAGGCAACTCGGCTTTTGCGGCAATGGGCACAGCAATACCCTAACACGATGCGAGTTTTGCGCAGAAGCGATACGCTTCAGCCCGTCGGGTTTTATACCATTTACCCGATCGCCCCTATCTCTGAAGGCAACTTATTTTTACCTCCCAGCCTTAGCCTGCATTTGTGTACCGATGGCGCTGTTGACCCTTTGGAAATGGCAAAGCCGGGTGATCTTGATTGTGTTGCGGTGTTCGTTCGTAGTTGGACGCTGGATGAGGCTTATAAAACCTACGATTCGGTTTGTCTATTCATGGAAGATACGCGCCAAACTTTCATTAAAATGCAGCAAGATTTTCCTAACATTTCTGACATTTATGTGATGCCCATTCATCCAAGCTATGAGGCGTTGGCGCAGGTATTGGGCTTTCAAAAAACAATTCAAGATCCGCAGTCTTATTTGTGTTGGATGTATTTGGCGCTCGATCATTTTTTGGAGTTGGATATAGAGAAGGCGATCGCCCAGCTTTTTTGAAAGTTTTGGCTCCCTCCCCTCTGGTGATGATAAGGGTTGGGGATGAGGGCGGCTCGGAGATTTGTAAAACTAAGATGTACTCGCTCACCTCTCTCATGAGCAATGTCATAGGGTTGCCAGAACGCGCGCTGCTTGGCAAAACCGCAAGGGTCGCTCGTTCATTTACCCCAGAACCAGCCATAGATAGTCGTCATTTCTTGTTTTGTCCTATCGCAAAAGTTGATGCACTGGGATCAAAACATTGGGAAATGCTAACGGCTGGATATGACTTTCGCTCATCACCTGCTGAGATTGGTACTTTCCGTTTAGGGGGTCACGAAACACAATCAGCTTCATGTCTTTAAGATTTACTACCCAGTATTCACGAATGTTTACTTCTGCGTAGATATCTGCTTTGATGTTTAGATCTTTTTCTAAGCTGGTGTTGGAATACTCAATCACCCAAAATATATCTTCTGGATAAGGGTGATGACTCCGGTAATAATCCTCGACTCGTTCTGCGATCGCCAAATCGGGTTCTGGTTCTGAGCCGTTGGGTAGAGTAATCGGTTTAGCAAATCTGACATGAGCTTGTTCTCCCAGGAGTCTAACTAAAAATTCTCCTGCCCGACTCGAATCACTCGCATGGGGTGTTCCTTCTGGGGACATTTCAACAATAACTCCGTTCAATAGTTCAACTCGGCAATTATCCAGAATTCCTGCTTCTACAATGCGGTGATATTGCTCTAGAGTGATTTTTGCAGGAATAAGTGCAGGTTGTTGTGATTGTAATGGCGTTTGGGTCATAGTTTTACCATAGAAAGATATGTGTGGTTATTTAACTCACTGCAAATTGTGTAAATTGGCGCATGATAATGATCGATATTGGTTTAAAGTTTCCATTGGACAATCTCCTGAGTGCTGGGATCGTAGATGAGCAAGTGGGTTTGACTTCTCATCATCTCAAAAATCAGAGATCTGATAACTCTTGTAAAAATTCATCTGGGTTCAATTCAATTTCTCTCAAAATTTCCCTGATCAAGAGGACGGGAAAGATCTCGTCCCTTTGTGTTTTGGAAGTGTTGTCGTTCTGCCGTCTGGATGTCGATAAAATGCATGACTGCCTTTTTGTCTGACTGCCTCAAATCCTAGTTTCAGCAGAAGTTTTTCCATCGTTTGAAAATTGACGATGGGCAGTCGGCTCATACACCGACCTCAATCTGTTGAATACCAACAAAGCGTGGCAGATTCGGATCATGACCGTACTCTTCCAAACATAGCTCTAGTACTTCTTTAAGATTGCCTTGCAGTTCATCTAAACTGGTTGCTTGCGTATGTGCTCCGGCAACTCCAGGAACAATGCCGACATAAAGCTTTGTATCTGGATCATATTCAACGTAAGCGCTAAAAACCTGCATTCTCTAAAGCCTCAGCTTGGATAATTGTTGAATGCCTTGCACCCGCATACCCATAACAAATGTTTCACCCGTATTTTACCATTCTCACAAAAACACTGTGTTTTAGCGTGGTCGTGAAAGTGGGGCGCATATTTTCTCGCTAGGAATGAGGAGAATCGATCGCCCACAGATCAATGATGGGGAGTCCTTGCTGTTCTTTCGCTGCGAGTTCCAGGTTAAGGGTGAGGAGTTTTTCTAGAAGATCTTTACAAAGGCAAATACCAGACTTTATCTGCTAAATCTTCTGGCTTGCTCACCTGAGCCACAATTTCTAGATCACAAACGCAATTCCCAATAGAAATGAGTTTCTGATGAGCATAAAGAACTCCAGAAAATCGAATGCCTTGCTGTTGGCGGCGATTTGCTTCGATTAGAAAATCAGAGTCTTGAGAAAAGATGACACGCTGAAGCTCGGAGGCTCGATCTAAGATAATCAGATCATCAACGCCATTACGCCCATCTTCCTGAACAGTCAAAACATCAACGCCTCGCATCCGCAGACCCATTGTGATTGCCCGGTGAACGTGTTCGTCCATATAAAGGGCAATGCTCATGGTAATCGTCCGTTTTTCCGCAATTGTTCGGCGAGTGCTGAGATGCCGGACTGTTGTCGCAACTGTTCTGTGTGCTCAAGGCGCTGCTGGATATCAGAATCAAGCTTTTGTTTATGATCCCAGTAATAAGCTAGGGCAGAGTAGATTTGGCTCATGGTTAGATAAGGATGTTGGAAATGAATTTCTTCAGGACTCCAACCGTAAGCCTGTTGAGCCTCAATGATTTCTATTACTTTCATTGTCGTCCCAGAAATAATGGGAACGTGGCGCTCATTGAGTTGCACGTATTTATGCTCGGTAGCAGCAAAAGCCATAATCTTTACCTTGCTTGCTGTATTTTTGTCTCAACTTTTAAATCTTGAGGCGTGTAGATTTATTTTAGCGTTAGGCTGTCAATCGTTTCACTGCTCATTCGATCGCCCAAGGACTCATTACAGAGAGTCCTTGCTGTTCTTTGGCTGTGAGTTCGAGGTTAAGGGTGAGGAGTTTTTTTAGGAGATCTTAAACTAATTCGATGTGTAACTGCTTTCCTAGGGCGATCGCTGCACGTTCTAGCGTTTGCAGGGTAGCCGATTCATTTTGTGGATCAAGTAATCGATCTAATGCTGTGCGGCTTGTGTTCATTCGTTTTGCCATTTCAGTTTTAGAGAGATTTTTCTCTTCCATGAGTTGAGCAATTTGAAATGCTAAGACTCGTTTTATTGCTGTTGTTTCTACTTCTGCTATGATTCCTTCCTCTGTCAAAAAGTCATCAAAGTTACTGCCAAGATGAGTTTCAATCATAAATTTCCTCGTAGTTTCGCTAATCTAGTTCTCGCTATTTCTAAATCATCCAACGATGTTTTCTGTGATTTCTTAACAAAGCCATGTAGAAGCACTATGCCATCGTTACCCATTGAATTAGTGTACCATTTTTGGGACAATTCATCTTATCATTTAGGGTTTCCGCTCCCATCGATCGCCCAAGGATCAATGACGGGGAGTCCTTGCTGTTCTTTTTCTGCCAGTTCGAGGTTAAGGGTGAGGTTGAATATGTCTCCGTCGGCTCGTGAGTACTGACTGCATATTCTTATGAAACGGTTCATATCACGAACGATATAATTTAAGAAAACTATCCTTACGTTTTAATTGAGACAATGAACTCTTCCTCTGCACAACAGCAACTTCTAGAAGCAATCGCACCCCTGAGCGATCGTGAAATTACCTTGATTCTGCAATTTATTGAAACGCTTACCCATAAGCCGATTTCATTAGCAGACGCTAACCCTGATCCTCTCGCAAACTTCGTTGGAGCATCTCATCACGGTAGCCTTGCTAGTGCGATCGATCAGTCGCTCTATGATTAATCGACTGCTTATTGATACATGGGGATGGCTGACGCTTCATGATGCAGGCGAACGCTGACACTCGGAAGTCGCCACTTTTTATCGAACTGTGCTAGCTCAAAAAACGCTTGTCTATACTACAACTTTCATTCTTGACGAGACTTTTACTCTGTTCTTTAAACGCCTCAACTCCTACCAAACGCAACGGGCGATGTTACAACTTTCTGCCGCGTTTGATACAAAGCAATTTCACCTCGTTCAAATTAATGAACTACGCTTTATTCAAGCTCAAACCTTACGCCTAAAGTATCTCGACAAACCTCAGATTTCTTTTACAGACCTCAGTTCAATGGTCGTTATGCAAGAGTTTGATATTGAACAAGTTCTAACTGAGGATGCTCACTTTACTCAAGTTGGATTAGGGTTTGAACGTGTACCCTGAGATTCGTGCTGCTTTAGATGGGGGCTTTGGCACCTACGATCGCCTCTCCCCGTTTCTCTTTTTCTGCTAGTTCCAGGTTAAGAAGGTTTCTCTAGCGATTGTGATAGGCTTGGTAGTAGATGATTAGGCAATAAAAGCAATGCCTGTACAAACGAAAGCTCAAGTGCTGTCTCTTCTTCAGGAATCTCAACAGGAGTTACACCGCTTTGGTGTAAGCCGTTGTGGTATTTTTGGTTCGTTTGTGCGGGATACTGAAATTCATGATCAAAGTGATGTTGATATTTTGGTTGCTTTTGAGCAAGGTCAAAAGACCTTTGATAATTTTATTCACTTATCTTTTTTTCTTGAAGATATTTTTGGTCGATCGATCTGGTCACTGTTGAGTCGTTAAGCCCATACATTAGTGAACGTATTTTGGGTGAAGTTGAATATGTCTCCGTCGGCTCGTGAGTATTTACTGCATACTCTTAATCGAAGCTACTGCCAAGGTAGTCTTTATTCATTGTCAGTAAACATCATCATGTCTGCCAATATCAATCATCATGAGTGCACTCTCGGTTTCACCTACTATTTCCTGAAAACTAAAAATAATTCGACAGTCATATTCGACAGTACAAGCCCATAAATCCTTTAACTCTCCTTTAAGTTTATGAGTTCTGAGAGATGGATCAAAAGGGTTGTCCGCCAAACATTCGAGCACTGTAATTACTTTGACTTGAATAGAAGGTTGCTTCTTAATGAGTCGTTTGAACGCACGGCGAAATCCTTCTTCCCAAATGACGGTTCTCATTCTTCTGAGTCTCCGACTATATCGGCAATCAGATCTTGCATGGTGCCGACTTTTGCAGTTCCCATATTAAATGCGTTCTGGACTTGAATGGAGCGCTGTAGAATCTCTTGACGACGATCGACACTGCGACGTTTTTGAATTAAGTTAAAAAGCACGTCTTGTTCTTCTTCGCTGAGGGCTTCAACCACTTCGATCGCGGTTTGTAAGGAGGAGGTTTGAGGGGTGGGATTTTGAGTCATGGTTTTTAACACTGAAGGAGAGGCGATCGCGATCTACATTTTAGCGGTTCAGGGTTCTAGACGGGGTGCCCAGGCTCCCACCACTGATGCCCCTTGCTTTTCTTTTTCTGCCAGTTCGAGGTTGAGGGTGAGAAGTTTTTCGAGCAGATCATCGGTTTTTTTGAAGCCGTAGGCGGTGAGAACAAGGTCATCAAGTTGGGTGTGGAGTTTGTGGAGTTGGCTGCTGGGTTCGTGGAAAAATTTGTTGTAGAGGGTGGTGATGCCCCACTGTTTTTTCTCCATTTGTTCGGTGCGGTAGGTGTGGAGGGTTTGGGCGGCGGTGCGGATTGCGGCGATTTGTTTGGGGGTGGGGGTTTGGGGGAAAGGAAAGGTTTCAAAACATGTGTTGTGGGTGTAAGCGATATCTGCTTTAAGCGTTGATTTTTGGGCGTGCATCCAGGTTCGATGAGTGTTGGAAGTGAGGATGCCGAGGATATAAAAATCGTCTGAAGCTACAACAACAGATTTATCTCCAGGAAGCCAATTTTTGAAAAAAGGAATAAAGATTGCCCATTTAGAAACTCTGGGAACGGCGAAACAAATTGAAAGAGGGGCGATCGCTTTTCTCATTTTCGGAGCATTTTCACCAAACTTCCACCAATTTAATCTCCGCACATCTCGTCTATTCGTATCCCGTTCAGGCTTTACATATTTTTTAATATGCTCAAATGGAAGTTCATAGTCACTAGCGTCTTCAAGGCTCATATCACCAAAATCAATGACCCAGCGTTCAGGCTTGCCATGCGTATTTTGAGCTAAATTTGCTCCCATTGAAAATAGTTTGATTACTTTTTGATTATTTATATCTGCTTTAGTCCATTCTTGTACAAGGGATTCTGTAATCAGAAAGCCTTTTCCGAGAGGAATTACACCTTGAAAACAGTGATTCAGATTCGCATTCAATCGTACTGCTTTTGATACATCTAACGTTGATTTCAGCGCAGAATTAATGCTAGTAACAATTTGATTATCCAGATGATATTTTCCGGGTAATTGCTTTGCCCAATTCACTAAACTTACATGAACATTCGCCTCACCTGACCAAGGTTGAGTTGAAATCGCTTCATGAATATAGCCGCCGTTTTCACCAATGTAATCCAGCGATGCTATCCGGCTTTTACCTTGGCTGACTGAATTTGTACCCACCAATCCGGCTCTACCTTGATCGTTTAAATGGTCATGAGTAAGCCGAAACCAGTAAGCGCAGAAATCAACATCTTTTACATCTGAAAATTTCCTAAACACCCGATCGATATAATCATCTCCCAAATTCATCCGCAAATGCTTTCCACCTAAAAACGGAGGATTGCCAATCACCGCATCTGCCTTTGCCCATTCACTAAACAACGCATCTCGACAAACAATATTATTATCCAACGTATCCAACGGCAACGCAGGCTCACTCAACCCATACTTATCGATCGCAATCTTCCGCGCAATCATCATCGTTACCCGCGCCAACTGCACCGCAAACTCATTCGTATCCATGCCAAAAAACTGCATCGGCGTAACAAACCCGATCGCCATTTGCCCCGAATCCCCGCGCCTCCGGTCTTGAATTTTCTGCAACAACAACCGCTCAATCCGCTTCAACTCCTGATACGCCACATACAAAAAATTACCCGACCCACACGCCGGATCAAGCACCCGATACGCCTGTAATTCCAGTTGCAAAACATTTAATTCCGCGATCGTACTGGCATCCTCAATTCGTTCCTCCCAGTAATCACTAATCGTGGGGCGGACAATCTGCCGAATATCTACCTCGCTGGTAAAATGAATTCCATGGGCATGACGCTTAGACGGATCGATCGCCCCTCAAAAATGTTCCCAAAAATAGACGGACGGACATTGCTCCAATCATCCCGCGCGCATACATCCAAAATCTCCAACTCCTTCCCCGTCAGATCGATCGGATGCACCTTCGCAAACAATCCCCCATTAAAATATTCCACCCCCTGATAGCGCCCCGCACGCGTCACCCCCTGCCGATTCATCTGCTCAAACAATCCCCCCAACAAATCGAAAGCACTCCCCTGACCTGCCATACAATCTTGAATTAGCCCCACAAACAAATCCCGTGGCAACAGCGCCCGATCCTCCGCAAACATCGCCATCACACACTGAAGCGTCAACTGCTGCAACTGCTCTTCCGAAAACTCACTAAACCCCTGCCGTCGCCCCCGCTCAACCACCGCCTGATAAAACTCACCCATCCGCCGCGCCGATCGCTCCGTCACATCCACCTGATTATTGTGGAACACAGGCTTGCGTCCGCCAATCTCCATAAACGTCAGTGCCCCCGCCCGCTCCGGCAACTGCGTCAAAAGAATGCGATCGACAGGCTCATCCACCTGATTCTCGAAGTCAAAAATCCAAAACTCATCAAAATTGCACAGCATCGCATAGCGCGGACGGTTCGGCGTAATCCGCATCCAATACCGCTCCACCTGAGCATAATGCTGGCTCAAATCTTCCTTACGCGACTTCATCTCGATCAGCACGCCGGGGACTCCGGGGCGCGATCGCCAAATCAAATCCGCATAACCCATCTTTCCTTTCTTACTCGCTTTCGCCAACCGATCCTCAAACTCTGCCCCCGCCTCCTTAATGCCCTCATGCCCAAACGCCTGAAAAAACCGCGTCAGAAAAGTCTGCGCCTCGCTCTTCTCATCCCCCCGAATATGCTGCTGGCAATAGTCAACAAAAGCAGAGAGATTTTGAGAAGTAGACATAGCGGTATTTCTGGGCTTGCTGAGGGACTGACTAGGCATTGCCGAATTGCGGGATGAAGTCTGGTTCCCCTGCCCTCTTAGGGAAGGGGCCAGGGGTTAGATCAATTCGGCTACGCAGCTAGATAGACCTCTCCCCAACCCCCTCTCCTGAAGGAAAGGGGCTTTAATTCAGATTCATACTTTTATTCAGCAACGCCACTGAATATCTCTCAAAGGTTACTCGATTAAGGCAAATCTGTGTGCCCCATCAAATAGCGATCGCACTCCCGCGCCACGCCGCGACCTTCATTGAACGCCCACACCACCAAACTCTGCCCCCGCCGACAATCGCCAGCCGCAAACACACCTGGAATGCTAGTCGTGTACTTGTCATGCTCTGCCTTAACATTGCTGCGCCCATCGCGTTCAACCCCGATCGCATCCAACAACGGCTGCTCCGGTCCTAAAAAGCCCATTGCCAACAGCACCAACTGCGCGGGTAGAACTTGCTCAGATCCCGGTACGTGCGCCGGAATAAACTGTCCTTTCTCATTCTTCTGCCAGTCTACCTGCACCGTATGCACCGCCTTAACGTGCCCGTTCTCATCGCCCTCAAAACGAGTCGCAGTCGTCAAATAGCCCCGTGGATCATCGCCAAACGTAGCAGCCGCTTCTTCCTGCCCGTAGTCTACACGGTACACCTTGGGCCATTCGGGCCAGGGATTATTGGCATCGCGGGTCATGGGAGGTTTGGGTAAAATTTCGAGCTGAACCAGGCTCTTACAGTTATGCCGAATGGAAGTACCCGCGCAGTCTGTGCCCGTATCACCGCCGCCGATAATGACGATATCTTTATCTTTAGCTGAGATAAAACTAGCATTGTCATCAGGATTCATCACAGCCTTCGTATTAGCAGTCAGAAAATCCATCGCAAAATGGATTCCCTTCAGATCCCGACCTTCCAAAGGTAAATCCCTCGGCTTAGTCGCCCCGGTACACAGAACGATCGCATCATATTCTTTTAACAGCGTTTCGGTCGGTAAATCTTTGCCAACCTCGGTGTTGCACTGGAAAGTCACACCTTCGTCTTCTAAAAGTTTAATTCGACGCAATACGACGCTTTCTTTTTCCAGCTTCATGTTGGGAATGCCATACATCAGCAATCCGCCTGGGCGATCGCTCCGTTCAAACACAGTCACCCAATGTCCCGCCTGATTAAGCTGTGCCGCCGCGCTCAACCCCGCCGGACCAGAGCCAATAATGGCAATTTTCTTACCCGTGCGGCGAGTTGGCATCACAGGCTTAATCCAGCCCTCATCCCAACCTTTATCGACAATAGAGCATTCAATATTCTTAATGGTGACAGGCGGATTATTGATGCCCAACACGCAGGAACCTTCGCAAGGTGCAGGACAAACTCGCCCCGTAAACTCAGGAAAATTATTCGTTTTGTGAAGGCGATCGAGCGCATCTTCCCACAGTCCCCGATAAACCAAATCATTCCACTCAGGAATCAGGTTATTGACCGGACAACCGCTTGCCATACCGCTGATGAGAGTGCCGCTATGGCAAAAGGGAATGCCACAATCCATACAGCGTGCGCCCTGAGCGCGAAGTTTATCTTCGGGTAGATGCTCATGAATGTCGTTCCAGTCGTGAACTCGCTCTAAAGGAGGGCGATCGGAAGGTAGTTCGCGGAGATATTCAATGAAGCCAGTTGGTTTTCCCATGATCTTGTAGATTGATTGATTTTAGATTTTAGAGTTTTTCTCGTTCCCAAACCCTGCTATTTCTAGCTAGGGAGTTGCAATTAAATAACGCCTCGAATCGCCCCCTAAATCCCCCATTCTGGAGGACTTTAAAAAGTTCGGAAGTCCTCCAGAATGGGGGATTTAGGGGGCTAAAAAGTCAATGCATCCCACTAGGGTTTTATTTTCACGTAACTCTCCTACTGCATCGCTAAACAAAATCCCCTTCCCCTTCAAAGCCCCTTTCCTTTAGGAGAGGGGTTTGGGGAGAGGTCTCCGGCACCTAACCCCTAGCCTCTTCCCTACAAGGGCAGGGGAACTGGAGCAAAGCGATCGCAACATTTAGCTGCCGCCGATGCGGGATACATCTTGGACGTTCGCTTCAAATGCCGCCGTTAAAGCTTCATCGCCGCTCAATCCATCCGCGATCGCCTTTGCCACAGCCTGCAAAACTCGCTTGTAATCTCTGGGCATCACTTTGACAAATTGGGGCAACATCGCGTCCCATTGTGAAAGAACTTTTTGGGCTTTTTGGCTTTGGGTTAAATCGGCATGGCGTTGGATTAGTTGGTAGAGGTCGTCGATTTCTTCGGGATCTTCGACTTTCTCTAAATCTGCCATTTGGGTATTACAGCGCGTTGCAAAGTTGCCCGCTTCATCCAAAATGTACGCCACGCCGCCACTCATACCCGCCGCAAAGTTGCGCCCAGTCATGCCTAAAACAACGACTTTTCCGCCAGTCATGTATTCGCAGCCGTGATCGCCCACCCCTTCTACAACCGTGTTAACGCCAGAGTTGCGCACACAGAACCGCTCTCCGGCAGTGCCTCGAATGTACACCTCGCCTTCGGTTGCGCCATAGAGGGCAACGTTACCCGCAATCACGTTCTCTTCAGCAGCAAAAGTGGAGGCAGCAGGCGGATAAAGAATAATTTTGCCGCCGCTAAGTCCCTTGCCCAGATAATCGTTAGTGTCGCCTTCGAGTTCGAGCGTCACACCTTTAGGCACAAAAGCCCCAAAGCTTTGTCCGGCGCTGCCTTGAAAATGAAGATGCACCGTGTTTTCAGGTAGCCCTTCCCAGTGGCGCTTGGTGATTTCGTTGCCCAAGATAGTACCGACAGCGCGGTTGACGTTTTGGATCGGCAGAGTTGCTTTAACAGGCTTGCCGTGGGCGATCGCTCCCTCACACAGATCCAACAATTTTGTCATATCCAATGACTTCTCCAGCCCATGATCCTGGGGAATTTGGCAGTAACGCCCCACATCCTCACCTACCTCTGGCTGATACAGAATCTTCGAGAAATCCAAACCCTTCGCCTTCCAATGATCAACCGCCTGTTTTGCTTCTAGCACATCCGTCCGTCCTACCATTTCGTTAAGAGTGCGGAAGCCGAGTTGCGCCATCAATTCCCGCACTTCTTCGGCAATAAAGCGCATGAAATTAACGGTATGGGCTGGGTCACCAGTAAAGTTTTTGCGGAGCTGCGGATCTTGGGTGGCAACGCCAACAGGACAAGTGTTGAGATGGCAAACGCGCATCATAATGCAGCCTAGAGTGACAAGTGGCGCGGTGGCAAAGCCGAACTCTTCAGCACCCAACAGCGCGGCAATGACAACATCTCGCCCAGTTTTCATTTGCCCGTCAGCCTCCACCACAATTCGGCTACGGAGGTTATTGAGCACTAGGGTCTGGTGAGTTTCCGCTAGTCCTAGTTCCCAAGGGAGTCCGGCGTGTTTGATAGAGGTTTGGGGAGATGCACCCGTGCCACCGTCATATCCAGAAATTAGCACCACGTCTGCATGGGCTTTGGAAACGCCAGCGGCGATCGTGCCTACTCCCACTTCGGAAACCAATTTGACGCTAATTCGGGCTTCACGGTTAGCATTTTTAAGATCGTGGATTAACTCAGCGAGGTCTTCGATCGAATAGATATCGTGGTGGGGCGGTGGGGAAATGAGTCCGACTCCAGGAGTGGAGTGGCGAACTTTGGCAATCCAGGGATAAACTTTTTTGCCAGGAAGCTGTCCCCCTTCGCCCGGTTTTGCACCCTGCGCCATTTTGATTTGCAGTTCTTGAGCTTTGGAGAGATACAGACTGGTCACGCCAAACCGACCCGAAGCCACTTGTTTGATGGCGCTGTTCTTAGAGTCGCCTTGCTCGTTCGTCCAGGTATAGCGATCGGGATCTTCGCCGCCTTCGCCCGTGTTAGACTTGCCGCCCAAGCGGTTCATGGCGATCGCCAACGATTCATGCGCCTCCTGCGAGATCGAGCCGTAGCTCATTGCGCCTGTTTTGAACCGTTGCACGATGGATTCCACCGATTCTACTTCTTCAATCGGCACGGCTTCCCGTTGCTTAAACTCCAGCAATCCTCGCAGCGTGTAATGGGTTTGGTTTTGCTCGTTCACCAGCGCCGCATACTGTTTGTAAACTGCGTAGTCATCCGTGCGTACCGCTTTTTGAAGCGTGTGAATGGTTTGAGGACTAAATAAATGCGCCTCGCCTTCCTTCCGCCATTGATATTCGCCGCCCACATCTAAGGTATGCCCGTTGACTTGGCGATCGGGGAAAGCGTGGCTGTGGCGGAGGAGAGCTTCCTTTGTAATGACTGCCAAATCAACGCCTTCAATCCGAGAGGCTGTCCAGGTGAAGTAGCGATCGATCACGGCTGCATTCAAGCCTACTGCCTCAAAAATCTGTGCGCCTCGGTAGCTTTGAATCGTTGAAATGCCAATTTTGGAAGCCACTTTTGTAACGCCTTTAGTTGCCGCTTTGATGTAGTTTTTACAAGCGGTTTTGTAATCGACATTCACTAGCAAGCCTTGCTGAATCATGTCGTCTAATGTTTCAAAAGCGAGGTAGGGATTAATGGCACCGCAACCATAGCCAATTAAAAGGGCATAGTGATGAACTTCGCGGGGTTCGCCAGATTCTAAAACCAGTCCGACGCGGGTACGAGTGCCTGTGCGAATGAGGTGGTGATGGAGTCCGGCAACGGCGAGGAGGGCGGGGATGGGGGCGCTTGTAGCGTTGATGGCGCGATCGCTCAGAATCAAAATATTGGTGCCGTCTTCAATCTGCTGATCGGCTTTAGCGCAGATTTCAGCGATCGCCGCTTCCATCCCTTGCACACCCGCTTTAGGATCAAACACAATCGACAGCGTCACCGACTTAAATCCGTTCTCCGAAACATACTTTAATTTCGCCAGTTCAGCATTGCTCAAAATCGGCGTTTTTAGCTCAATTAAATGACAGCTTTCTGGCTCTGGCTTCAACAAATTGCGTTCAGAGCCGATTGTCGTTTCAGCCGATGTAATAATTTCTTCTCGAATCGAATCGATCGGCGGGTTTGTCACCTGGGCAAAAAGCTGTTGGAAATAGTCGTACAGCAGCTTGGGGCGATCGGACAACACCGACAGAGGCGTGTCTGCCCCCATTGCCCCGATCGCCTCTACGCCATCCCGCGCCATGGGAGTCAGCAGCAAGCGCAGATCCTCGAAGGTATAGCCAAACGCCATTTGACGCTGAATAATCGTCGTTAGATCTGCCGACGAAATTTCTTCTACAGCAACAGGCGCATCGGGCAACTGAGCAATCTCAACCATGTGTTGATTGATCCACTCTCGGTAAGGATGCTCTTTAACAATCTGGTTCTTAATTTCCTCATCAGCGATAATTCGCCCTTGCTTAGTATCCACCAAGAACATCCGCCCCGGCTCCAGCCGACCCTTTGCCGCCACCCGCTCTGGCTCAATGGGCAAAACGCCTGCCTCCGATGCCAGAATCACGAGATCGTCCTTAGTAATGTAGTAGCGCGAGGGACGTAGACCATTGCGATCGAGCACTGCCCCAATCATGGAGCCATCGGTAAAGGCGATCGAAGCAGGACCATCCCACGGTTCCATCAAGCACGAGTGATATTCGTAAAACGCCTTTTTCTCGTCGCTCATAGACTCGTGAGCCGTCCAGGGTTCGGGGATCATCATCATCATGGCGTGGGGGAGCGATCGCCCCGACAGCACCAGTAGCTCTAAGGCATTATCAAAAATAGTGGAATCGCTGCCCTCGACATTGATGACGGGCTGAATTTTCTTCATATCCTCGCCAAACAATTCCGACTCAAACATCGACTGCCGCGCCATCATCCAGTTGATGTTGCCGCGCATCGTGTTAATTTCGCCATTGTGGGCAATGTAGCGATAAGGGTGCGATCGCTCCCAGCTAGGGAACGTATTGGTACTAAATCGCGAATGCACCAGCGCCAGGGCACTCTCCATATCGGGATCATGCAATTCTGGATAATACTGTCCCACCTGCACAGGCATCAGCATTCCCTTATAAACCATCGTCCGACAAGACAGACTTGATGGATACCAGCAAGGATTTTCCCCCGATGCCCGCAACGCCTTAAATGACAGTTTCCGAATGACATACAGCTTCCGCTCAAACGCCACCTCATCCATCCCGGCTGCCCGTTGGATAAACACCTGCTCCATAAACGGCTCACTCGACTTTGCCGTGTTGCCCAGGGAGGAATGATCCGTAGGAACATCGCGCCAGCCCAGTACCTTCAAGCCTTCTGTCGTCACAATCTGCTCAAAAATTTGACGGCTTTTATCTCGAACATTGGCATCAGGTGAAGAGTAAATCATGCCCACGCCATACTGCCCCGATTCAGGAAGGGTAACACCTTCTGCGGCTGCCACTTTTTTCAGAAACTTGTGGGGCACTCCCATCAAAATGCCTGCACCGTCGCCCGTGTTCGTTTCACAGCCGCACGCCCCGCGATGGTCTAGGTTCAACAAAATTGTCAAAGCTTGCTCAATGATATTGTGTGACTTCTGCCCTTTCATTTGGACAATAAACCCAACACCACAGGCATCGTGCTCGAACTGAGGGTCGTATAGACCCTGTTTGGGTGGCAGGTTATTGCTGTGCATTTTTTAGATATCCTAATCTAGTGTCTGGCTGAGGGGCTGTTTGGAGCTAATTGAATTTTCTAACGACGAAGGCTTCCAAGGGCAGTCCTTAATAAAGGTTTTAGCTGATACCGATCGCTCTAGATCATCTCATGGGAGAT
This sequence comes from Timaviella obliquedivisa GSE-PSE-MK23-08B, assembly GCA_019358855.1. NCBI lineage: Bacteria > Bacillati > Cyanobacteriota > Cyanophyceae > Oculatellales > Oculatellaceae > Timaviella > Timaviella obliquedivisa. The sequence goes on from JAHHII010000007.1 coordinate 118,207, forward strand.
TACTGATCTCCCATCGCTCGTTACTAAAGATTCTGAGGGTATAGCGCTATTCTCTGCAACGTCAAGCAGGTAACATTTTGTTGCTGAATTCAGCAACGCCCTGATCGTATCAATGGATGATTGGTAAAACCTTATCCTGATTCAATAGACTGATGCAAGTTAAGCTTGATGCTATGGGTCTTAATGCATCTTTTCCTATGGTCTTTCCGTTGTTGCGCCCAGTTCTAAGCAAGATTTCTAGGAAAGTCTCTCTTCAGGTCATTCTTGCTTGTTTAGTGCTGCAAATTCCGGCAATGGTGGGGCTAACAGGCTATCTATCTTTCAAAAATGGTCAAGAAGCCGTCGATGATCTCGCGAATCAACTAACGAATAAAATTGGCGATCGTGTAGAACAGAAACTGAAAGACTACTTGATTGTTCCTCAATTAATCACTCGGCTTAATGCCAATCAGGTGCGCGCCGGAACGTTAGACCTCGACAATTTATCCGAAGTGCAACTCTACCTATGGCAACAGTTTCAGCAGTTTAACGATCTCAAATTCAACAACCCCACCTTTATCACTATTGCGACCGAAACAGGTAACTCTATTGGCATTGGCTATCGCCCTTTCAATCGCCTCGTCGTTGACATTCGAGATTTAAGCAAAGGTAAAAAAGTAGAGGTTTGGCGGCTCAATGACTGGGGCGATCGCGTCCGTCTCCGTCAAGTCTTTGCTAATTATGATCCGCGAAAGCAGCCTTGGTATCGAGCGGCTCTCGCAGCGGGCAAGCTGTTTTGGGTCAATCCATCCGTTGGCATAGGCGAGGACGATTTATTACTCTCCGTCGATCGCCCCCTCTACAATCGTCAAGGCAAGTTGGTCGGTGTTACTCATGCCGCCCTTAGCCTGAGTGATGTCAGTCATTTTTTGCGAAAGCTAGAGATTGGGCAAACAGGGCAGGTTTTCATCATGGAAACCAACGGGACCTTAGTGGGTACCTCCACATCTGAGAAAATTTTTTCTGGTAGCACCATTAAAAGTCAACGAGTTAATGCCTTAGAAAGCAAAAATTCTCTCACGCGCCAAACTGCTGGCTTTCTGGAGAAACGCTTCAATGGCTTTACAAGTATTAGTCGTCCCCTATCGGTTCAATTTAACGCTTCTGAAGATGGGCAAACCCATTTTGTTGCAGTCCGTCCCTTTCGGGATTACCAAGGATTAAATTGGTTGGTGGCGATCGTGATTCCTGAACAAGACTTTATGGGAAAAATTCACGAAAATACGCGCCACACGGTTTTGCTCTGTTTGGCGGCGCTGGGGGTTGCCGTTGCTGTGGCGATCGCGACTAGCCGTTGGATTGCTCGCCCCATTTTGCAACTCAGCGCTGCCGCCGAATCCCTTGCCCAAAATGACTGGCACTATCCCATCACCATTCAACGCTCTGACGAACTCGGCATCCTTGCTTCCTCTTTTCAACAAATGCGCGATGAACTACGGCGATCGCGCTTGCTGCTCGAGGAATATGCCTCTGGTCTGGAACAAAAAAACGAGAAACTCAGCACCCTGGAAGCCGAACTGCGCCAACAGCTTAATCTATTTCTGCACGCTGTCTCCCACGACCTTAGAAACCCAGTGATTGGCACCTCCATTGTGCTGAACAACCTCAATGCCCAGCCTGGAGAAGCGATCGCCGTTTCCCGCTTAGTGCTGCACCGCATGATTGACAGCAACCATCGGCAACTTGAACTGATCAATTCTCTTATTGACACGCACGCTGCCGAAATTTGGGGCATTACCCTCCACTGTCAAAGCCTGGTGCTGAGAGATCTGGTAGAATCTGCGATCGCCGACCTCCAGCCCCTGATTGAGCGAGAAAACGTCCTCCTCAAAAACCTTATTTCAACTGCACTTCCACTGATTCATGTAGACCCTCTTCAAATCGCCCGCGTCTACCAAAACCTGATCGCTAACGCCCTCAAACACAATCCCCCTGGAGTGATCCTCAACCTCCATGCCCAGCAAGTACCGGGCTGGATCAACTGCTCAGTCTCCGACAACGGCGCTGGCATCAGCCCAGAACAATGCGAAAAGATCTTCAACCCCTACTTTCGGGGCAACCCCCGAACAAAATCTGTTGGTTTAGGCTTAGGTCTTTATCTTTGCCAACAAATTGTGCAAGCCCATGGTGGTCGCATCTGGGTTGAAAGCCAGCTTGGGCAAGGAACCACCTTCTGGTTTACTCTTCCCATTGACAAGTTAGCAGCATGATACGCCTGAGTCTCACTATAATACAGAGCGTATTCCTAATCCCTTCTTTTAACGACCCAGAATGATGGACACCGAAGCCACAAATCCTCAAGGACTCATGACCATTGAGTCCCTTCAAAGAATTCTGAACCGCTCCCGCGCCTCGGTTTACCGCTATGCCAATACCGAATCTAACGACCTCAATCCGCCCTACAACCCTCAACGGCTCAACCCTGAACTCCGCCTCAACAAAGATGATCCCCTCTTGTTTCACCCCAATGAAGTTGCCCGCTTTGCCAAAGATGCTCTAGGTATCAAACAGGTCACCATTGAAGTTCAGCAACCCACCGAAACAGTTACTCAAGACTTGCTCCGAGAAATTTTGAATGAACTGCGAAAAGTCCGAGCGGTACTAGAAGCAGAGCGATCGCCAGCAGCGCCAAAATAAGCTCTGTTCAAAATTCGGTTTCCTTATTCGGTTCTACCTACTATCTAGAACTCCATCAACGCTAAGATAATTGAGGAGTTTGTAGGCTCACAATCTGTGAGGCTACTCACTTAATCACAGAACTTGCTAGACAGGGTAGTTATTTGTGCAAAAAACCATGCTCAAAACCTTAGCTGCTGATTTCCAAATTATCTTTGAACGTGACCCAGCGGCTCGGAGCAAGCTAGAGGTACTATTTTGCTATCCTGGCTTTCAGGCATTAATTTTCCATCGATTTGCTCACTGGCTGCATAAATTGCATCTGCCCTTAATTGCCCGTCTAACCTCTCATTTAGCGAGGTTTTTAACTGGCATTGAAATTCACCCTGGCGCTTCAATTGGGCAGGGAGTTTTTATTGATCACGGCATGGGCGTGGTTATTGGCGAGACGGCAATTATTGGCGACTATGCCTTGATTTATCAGGGAGTGACTTTGGGTGGAACGGGTAAAGAATGCGGTAAGCGGCACCCAACCTTGGGGGAGAATGTGGTCGTTGGAGCAGGCGCTAAGGTTTTAGGCAACATTCAAGTTGGCAATAATGCTCGAATTGGCGCCGGATCGGTAGTCCTGCGCGATGTGCCTGCTGACTGTACAGTGGTCGGGATTCCGGGTCGTATTGTCTACCGAGCAGGCGAACGAGTAGGGCCCTTAGAGCATGGCAGTATGCCTGACTCTGAAGCGCAAGTGATTCGGGCGTTGGTCGATCGCATTGAGGCGTTAGAGCAACAAGTCCAGGGTTTAAACCCGCCCGTTGCCCAACCCGAACTGGTCATGGCAGGCACCTCTCTACCGGCTCGCTGCCGCATTCAAGACAAAGTCTTTGAGCAGTTTTTTGACGGTTCAGGGATTTAATAGATTAGTCGTCTGATTGCTCAAAGATCTGATGAATTGCAGCTTTAAGGATTCACTTCTTCCATAGACCAGTCTTCTAGATGAGGCTCTTTTTTAGAGTAAAGATAACGATTTTGTGGATCGCCTCGTAGCTCTAAATGGTCAACTTGAGTCGGTTCTAGCAAGAGCAGGCAAAAGTTTGATAAGGGAGTCAGTGGCTCGGGAGTCGTTTGTTCAAGCGGCTGGGTTTTGGGCTGTTTAGGATGCGCCCAAGCAAACTGCGATCGCCCCGCGTCGGATAAATCGTGCCACAGCATTTTTCGAGCTTTCAGCAATGCTTCATCGCCATAATCTGCTGACACCACAATTAACTTCCCCAATATCCGAAACTGTTCGCGGGTTTTAGGAAAGTACCAGCAAATTTCTCCCCAAGGCTGAGCTTGAAGCTGATCTATTTTTTCACTGCGGCTATCTGCAACAAACCGTAGATGGTTAGTGTTTTCTAAAAAACCACGGAATACTATGGTGCGATTGGCAGGTCGCCCATCCATCCGGGCGGTTGCAAGCTGCATATAGCGAGCATAGGGGAGAGCACGATTACGATGAAGAGCGTGGGTTAGGGGCGATCGCCAGGGCGCTAAAGGCATAAAGGAAAAGTTAAAAGGTCAAAAACTCTAGTCAAAGGACAAGACACAATCAATATTTTTTTGTCCTATCGCTTTGCACTGATCAAACCGTGATTGCGCATGTCCGACCATAAAAATAAGTGCCCCGACAAAAACCACTGCAACTAACTTATCCACACTTATCATTCAATTTATCTCCTATACCCACTAGCGCCCAACGGCTCGTCAAGAATAGCCCCCCGTGCCTTTAAGTTGACCTTCTCTGTCGATTTCAGCCCAAAGTTATTGCTAAATCGAGCGCCTTTCACCAAAATAACGCTTAAATCTACTCCGCTAAAGTTTGCTCCATTCACTGTTGCTTCCCGAAAGTCTGCACCACTTAAATCTGCATGACTCAGGTCAGTATCATTCAGTTGAGCGCGCCCCAAACTTGCCCAGCTTAAATTGACGCTACTCAAATCAGCCCGGCTCAGCTTTGCCCAGCTTAAGTCTGCTGCACTCAGGTTGGCTCCACTCAGTTTGGCTTCCCGTAAGTCGGCTCCACTTAAGTCGGCTCCGCTGAGGTCAACTTCTCGCAGGTCGGAACCCCGCAAAACTGCCTCACATAAATCGGCATCACTCAAATCTACGCCTCGCAGATCGGCATTTTGGAGGTTGGCTCCGCGCAAAATTGCTTCTCGTAAAATGGCTCCTCGGAGGTCAGTGTCGCTCAGGTTAGCATCTCGCAGATCAACTCGACTTAAGTTTGCGTGGCTGAGGTTGGAGTAGCTTAAATCTGCGTCACTTAAATCAACTTTGCTCAGTACTGCCCAAAGAATGAAGAGCATGTTGGGGTTTGCCCAGAGGATGTATGCTCCTTCGGCATAGACCGAAACGCGGAGCGACCACAGGAGGGCTGCCCACACTAGAATAATGCCAATCAAGACGGCATTTCTAAGGTTAGTCCCGCGCAAGTCACCTTGGTTAAAACTGACCTCGCGCAAATTAATCCAGACTAAGATGCTCCAGATCAAATTTGCCCAAACTAGGATAATTCCGGGTACGCCTGCTGCGTTAAAAAATGTCCAAATAATGACAGCCCAACCAAAATTGGCACAAAGGAGCATATTGCCAATCAAATCGACTCGGGTTAGATCAACCCCTCTTAAATCAATGGCGTTAAATTTCTTCTTGCCTCTCCAAATCGCAAAACGAGTACTCAAGCCCCGGAGGAGTCTGGGCGATCGCGCTTTATAGTCAGTCTGGCTGTTATTCATAGAGATCCAGGAACGATGGGAGGGCTTAAGTTAAAAAATTATCAAGCTTTAGGATTCATCTGATGAATATCAATCGATCAGGCTGTTTATCGGCTTTATCTAGCTTCATACAACCATAACTTAGACCGAATCTATCGCTGCATTTTGCGTATGAAAACTAATGCTGTCCGTATCCTAGATAACCTGGGCATATCCTACCATCTCCTTTCTTATGAGGTTGACCCCAATGACTTAGCCGCCGAACAGACTGCCCTTAAGGTTGGCTTACCGCCAGAGCAACTCTTTAAAACATTAGTGGTGCGGGGCAATAGCATAGGAGTTTTGCTTGCGGTTATTCCCAGTCATTATCAACTCGATTTGAAGCGGCTGGCTAAGCTGACGGGCGATCGCAAAATAGACCCTGTTCCTCTCAAAGAAGTACAGTCGTTGACAGGCTACATTCGCGGTGGGGTCACAGCGTTAGCCTGTAAGCGGGAATATCCCGTTTACGTGGAAGAAGTGATTGCAGTATTTGACCAAATTGCGGTTTCTGCGGGAGCACGAGGACGGCTAGTGCAGCTTACCCCGGCTGATTATCTGCAAGCAGTTCACGGAAAATTAGGGTCAATTTCCATAGAAAAACCTTAGTTGCGGCTGACGCGACGAGGCGTAAAGAACACCCGACCTGCCAAGCTTTGAAAGTAGGTTGATCCAAGGGTGAAGAGGAAAAGGAAATAGGCGATCGCTCGGACAAGATAAGCCGTTCAGCTTATTCAAACAAGGCACTTAACAAAGTTCGGTTCATACCCTAATTCAGCAACGCCGAAAAAGATTGCAGTAGTGCTTAGGGTGATAGTTTTGCTTTCTTTAAGCGGTTTGCTTCGTACCAGGTGGCGATCGCTGGAACCCACTGCTTAAAAGGCTCCCACATTAACTCACAAAGCTGTTGCGCCTCCAGTTGAGCATCTAGTTTCCAGCGCAAATCTAACAAGTGCAACATCGATCGCACATTTGCTGACATGACCCAATGCTGCCGAACATCAAACGCAATCAACCCGCGTGCGTGTTCTTCTGAAAAGCCCTGGTTAATTCGCTCTTGATAACGCTTACAGCCCATCAAACACCACTCCAAATCTTGTTGCCGCAGTGCTTCAGTATATTCGTAGCGCTTGCCCTGGCGATCGCTGTACGCTCCTAAGGGACGCAGGTAAAACACCTCTTCAATATCTCGCTGACCGTCTACAACCTCAATAATTCGGTTTCCGGTATAGCGGAAAGACTGGACATCAAAAGAAATTCCGACGCGATGAGTTCGCATCTGTTGCATCGTCGAGTGGGGAAAGAAACCGCAGTTTAAGGTAATTTGCGGATGCTCCAGCGGTCCATAGTGTCCTCGGTTACCTGCCAACAGTTGCTTAACGACAACTTCGCCACTTTTGTCTTCAGAGGGGAAGCGATCGCGCTCTGCCCAGACAAATCCTTCTGCATAATCTTGATGCATTGCAGCATAGATAGTTTGCTGAGGGTTAGCAGTTTGAGAAATAACCTCGACAGTAAAAAAACGATCCATATATTCAACTCTCACAAAACCTTCAACTCTCACAAAACCTTTACTCTTCTATGATCTGTCGCATCGCTGTTACAGAAACTGCTTGCCGAGTTGCAGCATTCAATCGCCCTTGCCCCAGGCTTTGCAGCCCATCCAGCAGCGCGCTACAAACGCTCGGCTCAGTCTCCCGATTCAACATCAACCGAAAACAATCTGCCAGGTCAGCAGGCGATATTGAGTTTGAAGCAGGCGAAGCTTCTGTCAATTCGACCTGAAGCCGATGAGTAATCTGTCGAACCGCAATCAAACGCTTTAGCGGGTCGGCATCTGATAGACGATCCAAAAGGCTATCCAGCTGCTGGTCTTCTCTCAGACCTGCTGTCTCAAACTGCCGATTCAAGGTTTGCCAGGTTAGCAGTAGTAAAACTGTCAACGTGCCAAAGCCTTGCAGAATTACGCCTAAAGCCAACCAAGACCGCTCTGCTTCCAGCCAAATTCCTGTAGTGACATAAGCACTAAAAGCCGCAATCCCGCCACTGGCGATCGCCAATGTCAACGGACGATGAGAACCTGTCCACAGCCACCGCCAATCTATGTTAGGAATTTTCCATTGTCCTTGCTGTGCCAAATAGATAACTACAAGGACTACGATCCCAATAGCCAGCGCCAGCACCAACTGCCAGTTCCAAATCAGCAGTGCAACCACAATCGCAGCGCCCCAAAGCTGCTCTGGAGAAAACCAGCCTTGTCTTAAAAAGCGACCCAGCCGCCGAAACTCTCTGGAATCCGCGATATGGAGAGAGGCGGATTCAAGCCAATGAACGAATTGTTGCAACTGTGAAGAAGCCTGTGACACGATGCCAAATAACCAAGAGGGAACTGCCTTTAGAGCATACCAGAGGAACCGAAATCTAGACATGACAGAACAGATTCGGTTAGGTTAGGGGGTTGCGTGAAAATAACACCCCAATGGGATGCATTGACTTATCAGCCCCCTAAATCCCCCATTCTGGGGCAGGACTTCCGAACCTGTCAAAGTCCCCCAGAATGGGGGATTTAGGGGGCGGTTCGGGGCGTTATTTAATTGCAACTCCCTTAACTGTTCTACAAGTCCTCCTGCAAATTTCCTTTTGTGTCAAGTTGTGTCAAGCTACCCCGCTATCTACAGAGTCGTTCGCCAAATTCCCTATGGCAAAGTGGCAACCTATGGGCAAGTTGCAGAATTAGCCAATCTCCCTCGCCGAGCCAGGCTGGTGGGCTATGCATTGTTTCGGGTAGACATTAGCTCTGATGTGCCCTGGCACCGGGTGATTAATGCTAAAGGTGAAATTTCAGAGTCGCCCTTTCGTCAGGGTGGAGACTACTTGCAGCGATCGCGCTTAGAATCTGAAGGTGTTGAATTTAGCCCTCAAGGAAAAATCAATCTACAGAAACATCAATGGCGGCCGTAGCGATCGAGGGCTGAAAAAATGCGTAACAATTCTTGCCCTTCTTTTTGGCTTGGTACATGGCTGTATCTGCCTGGTTGAGCAAACTCTTCATTTCCTGATCTTCCCCTTCTCTCTCTCCCGCATTGTAGTTAGCAAAACAGTCGTTGGGATAGATGCTGATGCCAATACTTGCAGAAATCGACATTGCCTTGCTATCAAACACAAAGCTTTGATTCAGCGTCAATAAAATCTTTTCAGTGACTCGACAAACTGTTGATACACTCGGAATATTGGGAAGAATTGCCACAAACTCATCGCCTCCTAGCCGCGCCACAGTGTCGCTACTGCGCAGACAATTTGTTAGACGGTGAGCAACTGCTTTAAGCAATGAATCGCCTACTTGATGACCATGGGCATCATTGACCTGCTTAAAACCATCTAAATCTAAAAATAAAAGCGCAACCAAATGACCTTGCTCCCTCGCCCGATCCAAAGATTGCTGGAGTTGCTCGTGGAAGTGCTTGCGGTTGGGTAAGTTTGTTAAATGATCATGGTGGGCGATATGAGACAACAGATCCGTTGCTTTTGCCAGTTCAGAGTTAGAACGCACTAGTTCTTCTGCGGTACTCCGTAGCGCTTCCTCCATCTGTTTCCGATGGGTAATATCTCGAATGACTCCGACCAGAAACAAATCGCCTGCCGTGTTTTGGTAGAGCGATCGCTTGGTTGCGACTAAATAGGTTTTTCCTTGAGCATTGGTTAGCTCCTCCTCGCACTCTTGCTCCACTCGGCTGTCAAAGGTCAGTTCATCCTGTTGCCAAAAATGTGCCGACTGCTGAGGAGGAAAAAAGTCTTGATCAACTTGATTGATCATCGTCTCGCGCGATCGCCCAATAAAGCTACAGTAAGCATCGTTGACAATGACCCAATGATGTCGCTGATCTTTAACATACACAGGGTCGGGAATTGTGTTGATGATAGAGCCGAAAAACTCTTTAGACTTTTTCAATTCTTCTCGCAAACAAGAAAAGTACGCTGTCACCCCTGCCGCCGAACCAATCAGAGCCACCAGAGGCGGCACCAGGGGCAACCACCAGCCCCACTGAAACGCCAAATTACAGAAACCAAATAAGCCCGTACCTGCCAGCAGTATCCCAGCGGCAGCTTTTTGAGGGGCTCGAATTTTCCAACTCAAGAAGGCTCCTATCCATGACCAGCCTAAAATCCATGACCATTCCATCGGGTCATCCCAGAACCGAATCAGCGATCGCCCATCTAACACAGCACTTAAAATCTGGCTCACGAACTGCCCTTGTAGCTCTACCCCCGACATGCGCTCAGCATTGCCGCCTTTGCGGCTGCTATGGGAAGTCAAGAAAAAATCATTAGAACTTTGAGCAGTACTCCCTAATAAAACAATGCGATCGCTTAGTAAATTCGTCATCTGCTCCTGGCTCTGAGGCGATCGGTTCGATGCCAAGAGTTCTGATAAAGATACTTGCTTGAACGGTGATACCTGATGCTTGATCGGCAAAGAACTGCGAGGATTCGCCAAGATCTGATAACCCCTCAGCGCGTCAGCATTGATATACGCGCCATCATTAGGATTGAGGGGAGGAAACTCTACACCCTTTAACTGGGTATGTTTCGAGCGGTTCACCTTCAGCCTAACGTTATCAGGCTCTAAATACTTCAACACCAGTTTTAAGGCAAAACTTTGATGAACAGGCTGACCTGTGGGCTTAATGAATAGCGTGTTCCTTCTCACTAACCCATCTAAATCAATGACCACATTGTTAAAGCCGACTTGCTGTTTTGCCTTTAACTCAGGTGGAGGCATAACGGCCGCAAAATCTGAGTCGGAAAGGGTTTCTATGCCAATCAATTGAGGGGTATTTTGAAAAATTTCTTTTAATTGCTTAGAGCCAGGGGGAACTGGGAGATCTCGGTAAATATCTAAGCCAATGGCTCTAGGCTGACGGATCTTAATCAGAGTCAAAACTTCTGCTAACCGTTGATCTGAAAGCACTCCACCTATGCCCAACCGCTGAAGATCAGCGTCATCAATACTGACTAACACAATCCGGTTATCTTGAGGCTCTAAGGAACGCCTCTGAAAAAGCTGATCATAGGCAGTCAACTCGAATAACTGAAAAACACCAAACCCTCGCAGCACAATTACTGCTCCAGCGACTCCAATTGCAATTCTGCTCAGCCAACGACCCTTGCGGTATCTGCGAAGCAGCGCACTCCAAAACCATTTACTCAGCCGTTTTCGGGAAGCTGAGGCTTGAACTATTTGCGCCATATTTAGAGGCAAAAACGGAATTTCAGGACACTTATAATGGAATACATAGAGCCTCTGCTAGGGAGTTAAAACCGTGAAACCACGGGTTTTCTCCGGCTACCTGGGCTTTTTTTAGAGGAGCGAGCCAGAAAAACCTGCGGTCAAAGAGGCTTTGAATGGTAAGCTAATCGCAACACTTTGTTAAAGTTTGTAATGAGTTGTATATAAAAGCTGACAACGAGGTAGACGCATTTCGCTATCATGCTTTTTGGCGATCGTACTTATATATTAGAAAACTATCTGCAGTGTGATCTCAGATGCATTTTGTCAGCTTAAACTAATGCGAATTGCATAGCACGTCAGTAGCACGTTAATAGATTTTCTGGGAAATTCAATCCCCACCCTGCCCCTTAAATAACTTGTTTAGATAGGTAATTCTCATGACCATGACCGTCACTCCAGAGCAGATCGAACGGATTGTTTGGAACCAGCACCACGACCCGTTTGAAGTCCTGGGCCCTCACCTCATTGAGCAGGAGGGTAAGTCAGTCTGGGTGATTAGGGCTTACTTGCCCCATGCCGATGAGGCTTGGGTCGTTTGCCCCGAAACACGGGAAGAGTTTCCCATGCATCAGATTCATGATCCTCATTTCTTTGAATGTGTTCTAGGGGTTGAAACGCTTAGCAATTATCAATTTCGCGTTAAAGAAGGTGAGCATGAGCGGGTCATGTACGATCCCTATGCCTTTCGATCGCCCCTCATGACCGACTTTGATGTTCACTTATTTGCCGAAGGTAATCATCATCGCATCTATGAAAAATTAGGGGCACATGTTACCCAGCGAGAAGGGGTTCAAGGTGTTTACTTTGCAGTTTGGGCACCCAACGCTCGCAACGTTTCCCTCCTAGGCGACTTTAATAACTGGGATGGTCGTCAGCACCAGATGCGTCTACGCGATGGCGGCATTTGGGAACTGTTTATCCCAGGCTTAGACGTGGGCACTCACTACAAATACGAAGTTAAAAACCAAGCCGGACACATTTATGAAAAGTCCGATCCTTTTGGGTTTCAGCAAGAAGTGCGTCCCAAAACAGCCTCGATCGTAGCAAATCTAGATGACTATCAATGGCAAGACAGCGAGTGGATGGAAACCCGCCGCCACACAGAACCGTTAGTTCAACCTGTCTCGGTTTACGAAGTCCATCTGGGTTCCTGGCTTCATGGTTCTGCATCTCAACCTGGATTAGATGTACAGGGCAACCCTGTTGCTCCCGTAATTGTGGCAGACCTTAAGCCCGGCGCACGGTTCCTGACTTATCGTGAACTTGCCGATCGCCTCATTCCCTACGTCAAAGAGATGGGCTTTACCCATATTGAAATCCTTCCGGTTGCTGAACATCCTTTTGACGGCTCTTGGGGCTATCAAGTCACGGGCTACTATGCCGCTACCTCTCGTTTCGGTAGTCCTCAAGACTTGATGTACTTCATTGATCAATGCCACCAAAACGGCATTGGCGTGATTGTAGACTGGGTTCCGGCTCACTTCCCCAAAGATGGACATGGGCTGGCTAACTTTGATGGCACCCACCTCTACGAACATGCTGACCCCCGGAAAGGTGAGCATAAGGAGTGGGGCACCCTAGTCTTCAACTATTCCCGTAACGAAGTTCGTAACTTCTTGGTGGCAAACGCGCTGTTCTGGTTTGATAAGTACCACATTGATGGGGTTCGCGTTGATGCTGTAGCCTCTATGCTTTACCTCGACTATTGCCGTAATCCAGGTGAGTGGGTCACCAACCAATACGGCGGTCGAGAAAACATCGAGGCTGCCGACTTCTTGCGCCAACTCAACCATGCCATCTTCAGCTACTTCCCTGGCGTACTCAGCATTGCCGAAGAATCGACTGATTGGCCTATGGTGTCTTGGCCGACCTACCTGGGTGGGCTAGGCTTTAACTTGAAGTGGAACATGGGCTGGATGCACGACATGTTGGATTATTTCCATATGGATCCTTGGTTCCGACAGTTCCATCAAAACAATGTCACGTTCAGCATTTGGTACGCCTTCAACGAAAACTTTATGTTAGCGCTCTCCCATGATGAAGTCGTGCATGGTAAAAGCCCGATGATTGGCAAAATGCCCGGAGATGAATGGCAGAAGTTTGCCAATCTCCGCTGCTTGTACACTTTCATGTTCACCCATCCTGGCAAGAAAACGCTGTTTATGAGCATGGAGTTTGGGCAGTGGAGTGAGTGGAATGTGTGGGGTGATCTGGAGTGGCAGTTGCTGCAAAACTCTGCTCATCAAAACCTTAAATACTGCATCAGTAAGCTTAACCACCTCTATCGCACCGAGCCAGCGCTTTATACTCAAGAGTTTTCACAAGATGGCTTTGAGTGGGTAGATTGTACTGATAACCGTCATAGCGTGGTGTCTTTCATTCGGCGGGCAAAAGATTCTGAGGAGTTTATTGTGACGGTGTGTAATTTTACACCTCAACCTCATTCTCACTACCGAGTTGGTGTGCCTGAGCTAGGGTTTTACACCGAGCTCTTTAACAGCGATGCCCGTGAGTATGGGGGTAGCAATATGGGTAACCTTGGTGGTAAATGGGCTGAAGAATGGTCGTTCCATAATCGTCCTTACTCGATCGATTTATGCTTGCCGCCTTTGGGTGTGTTGGTGTTAAAGATCGATCGCCAAAAAACACTTGAAGCAACTCAGTTAAAGCCTGCTGAATAGGCTTTAGAGGGTTTTATCCTCATTCAAAACTTTTCTCCTATTCGAGGGAGAGAAGTTGGAATCAACGCTGAAAAACGGTAGACAGTTTCTCTCTCTGACCCTTCTGCGCTGAACTCTTGAGCGAGAACCGTTAAAATACTGAGAATAGTCTTTGTATTTTTGGGTGTGGGGAAAGTTATGGCTATGTGGATGGTTGCGATCGCCTGTTTTATAGCTGCATTTATTCTGGCAAGCCTAGTCGAGTATTGGCTGCATCGCCTCATGCACGTCTCGCCCAAAATTGGCGAACGCCACCGCGACCATCACCGTCGCAATGAAGGGCAGGGCGTTCTGTGGGAGTTTTTAGACTACGTTAAGGGCAGCATCATTGTCATGTGCCTGGTGTTTTTTGTGTCTTGGCAGGCAGGACTGGGCTGGTTTTTGGGAGCATTATCCTTTGCTGCCTTCTCAGCATATGCCCACCAGCTTCAGCATGAAAATCCGGCAAAGGTATTTTGGATGAAGATGCCCGTGCATTATGTTCATCACAAATACGGGATGTGGCACCACAACTTTGGTCTGGCTGTGGATTGGTGGGATCACGTTTTTGGAACTTATAAACTGGTGGAATGGAATACTGAGGAGGAGCAAAACCGTCCAGCGCTAGGTTACTTAGAATTGCGCTGGTGGTAGGTTTGAGGGTTTTTTAATCTACTACGGGTTCAATATCAGCGATCGCCACTTCCTTCACCACTTCTTGTTTGTTTAACTTGAGCAAGCGATCGCCCTTCCCTTCTCTGCCCTGTTGAGGAATTGCCTCAATGGGGTTTTTCATCATGCGGTCTTCACTGGTCATAAACGTGACTTCAGTGTCGGGAAACGCCGGGGCGATCGCTGCCAGAGCATCGGTTTTCAGGGCAAATTGCATCCCCTGAATCCCTAAGTCTCCTCGCTTGATGGTGCGTACCAGCTTCACCTGCATTCGCTTCGCATAGCCTTGGGCAGACACCAGCAACATTTCGTCTTCAGTGCCCAAAGCCACACAGCCGACCAAGGCTTCTTGCTTCCGCAACCGCACAATTTGTATCCCTTGCGCCGCCCGACCCATCACCGGAATTTGCTCATCATCAACCTGAAACCGCAAGATCCGTCCACCCGTCGTGGCAATCACCCACTGATCGCCCACCTGGACTTGAATGGCATAGGCTAATTCGTCATCTTCTTTGACTTTTGTAGCCGTTAAACCTCGTCCGCTGAGGTTCGTAAATTCTGATAGAGCGACCCGCTTAATCCGTCCCTGTTGTGTCAGCATTGCCAAATACCATCCTTTCAAGTCCTCCGGGTCGCTAGGCAAAACAAATTGCGCGACAACCGTTTCAGCTTCACCCTGCGTGGTGGGGAGAAGTGTAACCGTAGGAGTTCCGCTAGACTGGCGCGGCGTTAAGGGAATATCGCCAACATTGATGGTGTAGGCTTTGCCGCTGCGGGTCAGGACTAAGAGTTGCTGCTTTTCGATCGCCCGATGCATTTCAGTTGTAAAATCATCGCTTTCCACTAACTTGCCCATGGGCAGTTCCTCTAGCTTCGACTGCTGCCGCTTTTGAAATGCCTTAGGGGTAAAGCGACGCACATAGCCGCGTTGCGTGATCTCAACGATCGTTTCCTCTGCCACCAATTCTTCAGCCGCAATTTCAGCAAGTTGAGCCGTTTCGGTCGCGCGTTCAGTGGCAGTCAAAATCCGGGTGCGGCGCGGGTCGGCGTATTTGCGTTTGAGCGATCGCAAATCTTTTTTTAAGGACTTCAGCAACTCTTTACGGTTGTCGAGCAGCGTGTGCAGTTCCTCCATGCGCCGGCTTATTTCTTCAAACTCGGTCTGAAGATTTTGCCGCTCTAATCCAGTCAACCGACGGAGGGGCATTGAAAGAATGGAATCGGCTTGGCGATCGCTAAACTCCAACTGCTCTTTCATTTGTATTTTCGCCGTTGTCCCATCTGGGGCATTGCGCAAAATATGAATGACCCGATCCAAATTTTCTAGCGCCAACAACTGCCCTTCTAAAATATGGGCGCGCCCTTCAGCTTTCTCTAGCTCATGGGAATATTGCCGAGTGAGGGTTTCTTCGCGGAAGTCGAGGAAGGTTTGCAATAGCTCTCGCAGCGGCAACTGGCGGGGCTGACCGTTGACGATCGCCAGCATAATCACCCCAAAGTTACTTTGCAGCGGCGTGAGTTTATAAAGCGTATTCAGCACTACCGCAGGCTGGGCATCACGCTTTAGCTCAATGACCACGCGCATTCCATCGCGATCGCTCTCATCTCGAATATCAATAATTCCTTCAATTCTGCCCTGATTTGTCAAGTCAGCAATTTTTTCAATCCAGCTTGCCTTATTCACCTGAAACGGTAGCTCGGTGACCACAATTGCCATCCGCCGCTGTCGTCCTCGCCCCGTTACTTCTTCTAGAGCCGCAACTCCTCGCACCGGAATACTGCCTCGCCCAGTCGTGTAAGCATCCTGAACGCCCTCCAGACTCAAGATTTCACCGCCCGTAGGAAAATCCGGCGCGGGAATCAGCCGGAACAAATCAGCATCGGGCAAGTCTGGACGATCAATCAGGGCAACTAAACCATCGACCACTTCGCCCAAATTGTGGGGCGGAATATTGGTCGCCATGCCGACTGCAATCCCAGAACAACCGTTCAGTAGCAAGAAGGGCAACTGAGCGGGTAGAACGATCGGTTCTTGCTGGGAATTATCAAAGTTCCCAGTAAAGTCAACGGTCGCTTCTCCAATCTCGTTCAGCAAGCCTTCATTACCCACTGATGCCAGCCGCGTCTCGGTGTACCGCATTGCCGCCGGAGGGTCATCGTCCACTGAGCCAAAGTTGCCGTGCCCCTCTAATAACGGGTAACGGCTGGAGAAGTCCTGCACCATTCGCACCAGGGCATCGTAAACCGACTGATCGCCGTGAGGGTGATATTTACCCAGTACATCTCCGACGACACGGGCGCATTTACGATAGGGGCGATCGGGCGTTAAACCCAACTCATGCATGGCGTACAAAATCCGTCTGTGCACGGGTTTGAGTCCATCTCGCACATCGGGTAGCGCTCGCCCCACAATGACACTCATGGCATACTCCAGATAAGACTGTTGTACTTCAAGGTGTAATGCGGTCGGAATCACCTGCCCTGCGGGGAGAATGCTTAATTGGTCAGCCATGAGATCGGGTTCCTGAAGATTAAAAAAGTGGAGAAGACGAAGCGAATGAGAAGCTTAAAGGGTAAAGTGAGCGTTCCTGTTTTTTTAACAGGTTGTTTTAACAGTAATATCGTAGGCTTATGAATAGGCATCTAACTGTAGATTGATTGATAAAAAACTAGCAAAGTACAGCATTTTGAGATTGAACAGGTAGACAGCTTATGAAGACGGTTCTGATAGTAGAAGATGATTTGATTAACGCACGCGTGTTTTCCAAGATTTTGACGAAACGGGCTGGGCTGGAAGTTAAGCATACTGAAAACGTGGATGAGGTGATGAAAATTGCCCAATCGCGGGAAGTAGACTTGATATTAATGGATGTTTCGCTCTCTCATAGCGTTTATCAGGGTAAGCCAGTCGATGGTATTCGGATTACGCAAATGTTGAAAGCCGATCCAGAAACCGCTAGTTTGCCTATTATTTTAGTAACCGCTCACGCTATGGAGGGCGATCGCGAGAACTTCCTGTTACAAAGCGGTGCAGATGATTACATCTCTAAGCCTGTAGTGGATCATCAACAATTTGTGGATCAAATCGTGGCATTGCTCCCTCAAGCGTAAGTTGTTTTAGAAGTCATCAGCTTCTAAAACCAGGTTATCTCAAATAGTATACACGTACTAACTAAAAGCCATGCACTCACTCACCCGCCCCGATCTAGAAGCATTCTGGATGCCCTTTACGGCGAATCGGCAGTTTAAAGCTGCCCCGCGCATTATGGTATCGGCAAAAGATATGCATTTCACCACTGAAGATGGACGACAGGTGCTAGATGGCACGGCGGGTCTGTGGTGTGTCAATGCCGGGCATGGGCGAGAGACGATCGCCAACGCAGTTCAAAAGCAGGTGATGACGCTAGACTACGCCCCTGCTTTCCAAATGGGGCACCCTGGCGTTTTTGAACTTGCCGATCGCCTCGTCAAACTAGCGCCGTCTGGATTTGACCATGTGTTTTTTGCCAACTCTGGCTCCGAAGCAGTTGATTCAGCCCTCAAAATTGCGATCGCCTATCACCGGGTTTGCGGGCAAGGCACGCGCCAGCGGCTTATTGGACGGGAACGCGGCTATCACGGGGTTGGCTTTGGCGGCATCTCAGTGGGCGGCATTGGCGGCAACCGCAAGTTCTTTGGAAGTCTGCTTAACGGAGTTGATCATCTGCCCCACACCCATAGCCTGGAGCACAATGCCTTTAGTCGGCAGCAGCCAGAATGGGGTGCCCATCTCGCCGATGACCTAGAGCGAATTGTAGCGCTCCATGATGCCTCTAATATTGCCGCTGTTATTGTTGAACCTGTGGCGGGGTCAACAGGAGTTTTGATTCCGCCGCAAGGTTATTTACAGCGGTTGCGATCGATTTGCGATCGGCATGGAATTTTGTTGATTTTTGACGAAGTGATCACAGGTTTTGGCAGGCTGGGAGCCAGTTTTGCCACTGAATATTTTGGGGTAATGCCCGATATGATGGTCGTTGCAAAAGGCATTACAAACGGGACTGTGCCGATGGGAGCCGTTTTTGTCCGTCCTGGCATTTACGATGCCTTTATGAGCGGCGCAGAAAATGCGATCGAGCTATTCCATGGCTACACCTACTCAGGTCATCCGGTCGCCTGTGCCGCCTCACTAGCCACGTTAGATATTTACGAGCAGGAAGGGCTGTTCCAGCGATCGCAAGAACTGGCGGGCTATTGGGAAGAGGCGGTTCACTCTCTCAAAGGTCTGCCCCATGTAATTGATATTCGCAACTTGGGCTTGGTTGCAGGTATTGAACTGGCGGCAATTCCAGATCAGCCGGGTGCTCGTGGCTTTGATTGCTTCCTACGCTGCTATGAGAAGGGCTTACTCACCCGGACAACGGGCGACATTATTGCGCTTTCGCCGCCGCTCATTATTGAGAAACATCACATTGATCAGATGATGGGAATGCTAACAGACATCTTGAAGGAATTGACCTAACTGCCTACTGCTCCCGATGAATGGTAATGTAATCGGTAATCTAATCGTGACCTTTATCATTCAATGGCTCTCCAACTCCGCGTCTATGTTCCGCCCCATCCTCTGATTCAACATTGGCTAGCCGTTGCCCGCGATGAAGGAACGCCTTCAGTTTTATTTCGCAGCGCCATGACTGAGTTGGGTCGATGGCTCACCTACGAAGCCATCCGAGACTGGATGCCAACGGTGGCAACTACGGTTAATACGCCCCTTGCCCCTTGCCCTGCTACCTTTATTAATCCAGAAGCGCCCGTGGCGATCGTTCCTATTTTGCGGGCAGGGCTGGCGCTGTTAGAAGGGGCGCAGTCGCTTTTGCCCCTCGCTTCGATCTACCATATCGGGGTCGTTCGCAATGAGGAAACTTTAGAACCTGCTGTTTATCTCAACAAGCTGCCCCAACAGTTTACGCCAGAAACACGGGTCTTAATTACAGAACCGATGCTGGCAACGGGGGGCACGATCATGACAGTAATGGGAGAACTGATAAACCGAGGAATCGAGCCAGCACAGGTACGGATTATCTCGGTTGTAACGTCACCGACAGCGCTACAAAAGCTGAATGTGGCGTATCCCGGACTAGTCATTTACGCTGCCGCGATCGATGAGGGCTTGAACGAGGTTGGCTATATTGTGCCGGGCTTGGGAGATGCGGGCGATCGCACCTTTGGTACGCTCTAATCACTACTGCATTTAGGACAGTTCACATTCAATTTAGAATCATAAGGGGATTCAGAATGAGCCAGCAAGATGATAACTTTTTCGGTGGGTTTATTTTAGGAACTATTGTCGGCGGTGTTGTGGGAGGCATTGCGGGTGTGTTGGTTTCATCGCGACTTTCTCAGCCTGAAGAGTTAGATGCAGATGGGTTAAAAAAACTGGACTCGAAAGCGAACAAAAAGCGCCGTCTAAAAGCCCCTACCGAGCAGACTATGGAAGTTGCAAGGCGGGGGCTAGAAGATAAAATTGCGCAATTGAATGATGCGATCGATGATGTTCGTCAGCAACTGGGCGCAGTGAACGGCAACACAGCGGTCGAAAGCAGCGATCGCCCTCCGTCTTCAGAAATTCGTAGCAGAGATTAACGAGACTCGATCACTTGAGACAAACGCTCGACCGCAGTAGTCAGACGCTCTTGAGATAACAAAAGCGGCTCAACTGCTTCTTCCACCACTTCATCTTGCTGCCGTAAAACTCTTCTCTTTGCTGCTTCAAGCATCCGAATTAAGACAAAAATTGACAGAGCAATCACAAGAAAGTTGAGGATCGCTGCCAAAAACGAGCCATACCTGATCGTTCCCGCCGTCAGTTGTGACAAGTCATCAACATTCGCTGCTTGTAGCGCTGGCGTAAGAATAGCAGGCGTAATTACATCTGACACAAAAGAATCGACGATTTTGCTAAAAGCAGTCCCAATGACCACAGCAACCGCCAAATCGACGACGTTGCCCCGCTGAATAAATTCTCGAAAATCTGACAGAAAATCAGTTGCATGTCTTGCCATAGTTGCATTATCTCAACTTCAGATGTACGTATAGGGGGCTTTAACGTTGTAGGTATTTAAACAGTATTGCTACTGTTCATCTAACAAACAAAAGTATATTAGCAGCATTTAATTAATGTGATGTGTTTATTCTTTTACAGGTTCAGAAATGATCATTCTCACCTTGCATTCCTAAAAACGTTACTTCCCAGACCAAACGCGGCTGCACATATTGCAACAGATAACGACGAGCTTTCTCCAAATAATGTAAATAAGCAGGCTGACGATGGGTTTCCCAGTAGTGATATTGCAGGTAGTCCAATAGCCAAAGCTGCGATTCGGTATCTAACGATTGAACAATTTGCCGAGCCAGGTCGAGGGCACTTCGCAGCGACCTAGGCGGCTGAGAGACTGCTTCTAGAAGCTCCGGCGGGATTGCTTGGATTTGTTGCCATTGGGCGATCGCCTCGCCGGGACTGCCCTGCGCCAGCGCCATCACTTCTGGATGCTGCAAAATTTCGCCATGACCCGTCTGGTTTAGCACTTGAGCGATCGCCTCCCTGTCCAACCGTCGAAACGGAATGCGCTGGCACCGAGACACCAAGGTTGGTAGTAAACTCTCCGCACTGGGCGCAATCAAAATTAGCGTTGCCCTGCCTGGCTCCTCCAAAGTCTTCAACAGCCCATTCGCTGCCGCCTCTGCCATCGTTTCGGCATCCTCTAACACCACCACCGATCGTGGCGCTTCAAGGGGCGGACGACCCAGAAACCGCGCCACCTCTCGCACTTGCTCCAAACGAATCTCGGGCGGCGATTTGCGCTTGACCCCTTGTTCCACTGCTTCTGCTGCCGAGAGGCGCTTGCCCTGGTGCAGATAAGTCGGTTCTACCCAAAATAAATCAGGATGGTTGCTTTGCTGGGCGCGGGTTGAAATATTTTTTGAGGACTGCCCCCCCTGATTGAGAGGAGCCAGTAGAAGTCCCGCAAAGTCTCGAGCGGCAAGGCTGCGCCCTACGCCAGGTGCTCCGGCAAAGAGATAGGCGGGTGCAACACGGTTTTGAGCGATCGCGCTGCTCAAGAGTTCTACCGCCTGGGATTGTCCAATCAGGGTAGAAAAGGCGGTCATGATTCGCACCAGGTTTTAATTCGGGTTGCTAAAACTGCCTGTACTTGGTCAAAGACCTCTGCCTCCGTGCGGCTGGCATCAATGCGGACAATGCGCTGAGGATAGGCTTGGGCAAGCTGGGTAAAGCCTTGTTGAACGCGCTGGTGAAAGGCAATCGTCGCTTGTTCAATGCGATCGCGCCCTCCTCGCTGCTGCGCCCGAGCTAAGCCAATTTCCACGTCCACATCTAACCACAGTGTTAAGTCGCTCTGTAGTCCACCTGTCGCAATTTGATTCAATTGGTCAATCAGTGACCGATCTAAGCCCCGACCATACCCCTGATACGCAATAGTGGAGTCGGTGTAGCGATCGCACAGAATCAGCGCTCCTAGGGCAAGCTGGGGTTTCAGTAGCCCTTCCACATGCTGCGCCCGATCCGCTGCATAAAGCAATAGCTCTGTTCGATCCTGCATTGGTTCTTGAGTAGAAGGAGTTAGCAGTAATTGTCGAATAGACTGGCATAAATCTGTGCCGCCCGGTTCTCGAGTCACAATAAGTGGCATAGAACTCAAAGCCTTGTTACTTCTAAGCAACTCTGTGAGCCAAACTTGCGATCGCTTCACCTGTGTTGTTTTGCCACAGCCTTCGACCCCTTCAAACACTAGCAATCGACCCTGCATGAACATTCCTTTTTGAGTTATTCGCAAATATAGAAATTAATGCCAAAGTAGTCTAGATGACAACAGCAAGAAATAAAATTTTCCGGGAAAATGCTCATGGCATACGAACTTCTAAAGCAGATGCAAGATTAGCCTGTTTTGACAGGCTAATCCAGTATTTAACTTGACTCACTTAAGGTACTCGATGCTACAGGCGCAAGAAGCTGCTTAAAATCGGCATTGATCAAATCCGGCAATTTACGCTAGGGTTTTACTACTGCATCTTGGCGATAGATCTGAAAATGAGTCAATCATGACTAGAAAACCTACAAGTTAACCGTCGGGGTTGCCTATGGCTCGTTATACCAGTCTTTATACTGTCGCAGTGTCGCTAGATCGCTTCCGGCAACTGCTCACTGATATTCTGTGTTCCTGTAGCCTAGATGTAATTTATGCTTCGGAAGATTACTGGGTTGCCCGCGAACTACCGGGGCATGTTTCTTACGCAAAATTAGTAACTGTGGAAGTTCTGATTGATCAACCTCAGACTCCGAATGCAGAAGTCAAAATGAATTTTGTGGTCAAAAATGAAGAATTGCCGCTAAAGAGTAACAATCATTGTCGGCAAATTTTCAACTTGGTGAATCAAGCGATCGCCGAAAATCGTCATTGGCACTTGATCGAGAGTGTTGCGAGTTAACCTTGCCTCACCATTAAGACTGATTTTTTCCAAACATGGGGATAACCGCCGAGTTATCCCCATGTTTTTTAAGTTTTATTTAGGGAACACTAACGGCTAGTTATCTCTTTGGATAGTGAAAAATGATTAAAAATTTGTAGTATAAAATCGCAATGTTCGCTTTTTACTCAACCGCACCCTATTCTTGACACTAATAGGCGATTGCGGTCAGCATCAAAATTAAAGAGAAACTGGGTTTGGTTTCCAAGGCATCAGGAACAAAGAGTATGGCAATGAGTGGAAACATTGAAGAAATTACAACCATACAAACATCGCGCTCAGCGACCCAATTGCATCATCTTGATAATAGTATGGCGGCTTATCATCAAGTAGTCGAAGAGCTAAACTGTTATCGCAACATGGGTAGAATCGCTCAGAATTTTCGGCAGGCTTTGCACCCTAATGAAGTTTTGAAGCAAGCGGTAGAAACTGTTCGGCAACTGTTTGGGGTCGATGGTGCAGTGCTTTATCGCTTTCAAACCTCGGAAGAAGCGATCGCCGCTATTGAATCTACGCCCCATAGCAGCGTTTCTATCTTGTTTGACCCGGTTGATCAAGCCACAGCCCAAGACCTCAACAAAATTTTTCACCAGTTATCTTTATTTATTATTGACGATTATCAATCAAAAGACTGTCCTGTCGAGATCTATCGCTTGATGCAGCAGCATCGGGCAAAAGCAGCGCTGATTACTGTGATTCAGGGGGAAGGTGAGTTACTTGGCATTATTTGTGCTTACCAAATAAACCAAATCCGTCACTGGAAAACTTTTGAGGCAGAAGCTTTGCAGCAACTTTCGATAGAAGTGGCGATCGCCTTGCAACAAGCTGCTCTTTATCAAGAAGCCAAACAGCTTAACGTGCAAGTGCAAGAGCAGACTGTTGAGTTAAAGCGATCGCTTGACTTTGAATCGGTTCTGCGTCGGATCACTGACAAAGTTCGCGATTCTTTAGACGAAACTCAAATTCTTCAGGCAGCAGTCGAAGAACTGACCTTAGGGCTGAAGCTGGGCGGCTGTAATGCCTCGCTCTACGATTGGGCAGAAGGCACCTCGACTATTCGCTATGAGTACATTCACTCCATTCCCACCTATTGGGGAAGAGTGGCGCAAATGGCAAACTTTCCTGAAGCTTACCAACAACTTCGGCAGGGACAGTACTTTCAGTTTTGTTCGCTTCTGCCCAACCCCGATCGCGGCAGGGTTTCGACATTGGCTTGTCCCATTTTTGTTGATGTTGAGTCGGCGGAAAGCATGGAACAAACCGTTTTGGGCGACCTTTGGTTAATCCATCACGAAGACTATATCTACAAAGAGTTTGAAATTCGCTTGGTTGAGCAAGTGGCAAACCAATGCGCGATCGCCATTCGTCAAGCTCGTCTCTATCAAGCTTCCCAGGTGCAAGTCCAAGAACTTGAAAAGCTCAACCGACTCAAAGACGAATTCCTCAGCACCGTCTCTCACGAGCTCCGCACACCTCTCGCCAACGTCAAAATGGCGATCAAAATGTTAAGATTAGCGCCCACCGAAGAAAAGCGCACTCGATACCTGGATATTTTAGAGGAGCAATCTTTGCGCGAATCTAACTTGATCAACGACCTCCTGGAATTTCAGCGGTTAGAAGGAGCTTCCTGCGCGATCGCTCTTCAACCCTTACGTCTACACCCGCTTGCGCTCCAGCCCTTACGCCTACAAGAATGGTTGCTAGAATTAGTCGAACCTTTCCAGGCTCAATTCATTACCCGTGAGCAAACCTTTATCTTAGATTTACCTGAAAACTTGCCCACCTTATTTTCCGATATCATCATCTTGCAGCGAATTCTATTTGAGCTACTGAACAATGCCTGCAAATATACTGT
Source organism: Timaviella obliquedivisa GSE-PSE-MK23-08B (assembly GCA_019358855.1). Classification (NCBI taxonomy): domain Bacteria; kingdom Bacillati; phylum Cyanobacteriota; class Cyanophyceae; order Oculatellales; family Oculatellaceae; genus Timaviella; species Timaviella obliquedivisa. Next base: position 142,693 of record JAHHII010000007.1, read on the forward strand.
TCCTGGCGGCAAAATTTGTCTAAGCGTTACTTACGAACCGACCGAGCCCCCTACCGTTATCTTTCAAGTTGGCAACTACGCCCAAATTCCTCAAGCAGAGTTAGCTAAAGTGTTTGATAAATTCTATCGCTGCCCTAACGCCGATCCTTGGAGTCAAGGGGGAACAGGGTTGGGTTTAGCATTGGTTTATAACCTGGTTAAGCAATTACAGGCAGCGATCGCTGTTGATAGTCAAAATGAGTGGACTACATTTACTGTCAAACATCCCATGAGAATAGAGTAACCAATGGGCAAATCAACGGGCAGGTGGGGTAGTTTCTTTCATCACTTCACACCCAAAACCCTACGCAAAGTCATTGTTGCCTCTAATCGCCGCCGCCTCTCAGGTTTGGCATCAGAAATGGCGTACAACGCGATGCTGGCTCTTTTCCCAACCATGCTGGCAGTCTTAACCGCGATCGGCTTATTTAAGCCCCTTCAAACAACATTTCAAAACTTTGCAGGGAGAATTAGCGAAGTTGCACCTGTTGAAGCGCTTAGTTTAGTCACAAACATTGCCGAGCAGATTAGCGCTAGTCAAAACGGCGGGTTGTTTTCTTTAAGCTTTATCTTTGCTGTTTGGTCGGCATCGGGTGCTTTAACGACTGCCATGGCTGCTCTCGACGAAATCCATCAAACGCCTCGCAAACTCAAGCGTCCGTTCTGGAAAGCAAGACCCATTGCTATTTTGCTGACAGTGAGTGCCATTTTGATGCTGATGCTAGCTGCTACCCTAATTTTTGTCAGCGATATTATTGTTCGGGCGATCGCCAACCAAAGCGGCGTTTTTTCAGGCAATTTGCTTGCCCTTTGGTGGCTGCTAAGTTTTCCCTTAGCCTTGGCGACGATGGCAGTATTGTTTGCCTTCATTTATCGCTTTGGCCCTAGTCGATGGAACCCAGGGCAACCCATTATGCCAGGAGCGGTTTTAGCGGCAATTTTCTGGGCAATTCTTTCTAATGTGCTGCGCATTGCTGTTCGGTTCGTTGGCACCAATCAGGTTTATGGCGTAGTTGGAGCCGTAATTGTTCTATTACTTTGGCTCTATATGAGTTCATTGGCGCTGTTGATTGGCGCTCAAATTAATGTAACGATTGGCAGTGAGATTCGACGTTCGCGCGTGCAGGTATGAAGCGATCGCTTCAATTTATCGTGACAAAACTGAAATTCTTTTCTAAGAAACGTGTCAACTTTTTGGCAAGATGATATAACCTTTAGGACTTGAAAAATAGACCTAGAGTTAATCAGTCGTGAGGACGCTATGCGGAGCGCTACGGGACAAAAGTTTTGGCTGAGCCTTGGGCTAATGACAGCGATCGGTAGCCCTGGAATCGTTGCGGTAGAGATTTTGGGAGCTATGGGCGCGATCGCCTTCACTGCAACTGCTGCCCAAGCTGCTACCCTCAGCAATTGGAGCTTTAATCCCAATACTAATCAGTTAGAAGTTTTACTCCCGGCAGGCGTTCAGCCTCGCTACTTCTTAGTTGCAGAACCCGCCCGTATTGTTTTAGATTTACCCAGCACTCAAGTTGGGGCAGTTCCCACTGAAGGCAGCTATGGCGGAGCGATTCAACAAATTCGTGTCGCGCAATTTCAGCCAGATTTAGCACGCATTGTCCTTCAGCTTTCTCCTGATACTGTCCTAGCGCCAGGACAAGTCCAACTCGAAAAAGTTGGCTCTGTTGAGCAAGGCGCACAGCGTTGGACGCTTCGCCCACTGGTTGCCGATGCCGCCTCGCCCATTACTGCCTCTGAACCCGCCCAGCCTGCACCGACTGCTATCGCCCCTCCTTCTATCATTAGCCCTGCTCCTACTCCCTTACTCCGCTCGGAGGTGAGTACGATTCCAACTGGCTTACCGCCTGCGCTTGCTCCGATCGCCCCAAGCCCTTCTACAGTTGCGGTGCCTGAGTCAGCGAGCTTGCCTCCCGTTTCTCCTGGAGCAGTCTCTATCCCCGTAGAAAATCCTCCTGAAGAACCGCGTACTCGCCCTTCTGCCAGCGATCGACGATCGGCTAGCAGAGGGGCTCGCCAAGCCCGCCGAGATCGACAAGAAGCTCGACGAGTTGAACGTCAGTCTGTTGCACAATCTACTCCCCAACCTGCCTCACAGCAGCCCCCGATCGCTCCAGCCTTACCTCCTGCCACATTTACGCCTCCTGTCGCTAGAACAGTCAACGTCCCAGCCCTCAATCCCCCAGTAGCCCCTATGACTCTGGCTGCTAATGATTCTATTCCTTTTGGACAACCGCTCCCAGGTAGCCCAGTAGATACGCCATCAGCCCAGCCGACTCAGGAACCCACTCCCCCTCAGGAGCCCACAGTTATTCCCGATCGCCCGAACGATAGTTCCACAAATTCTGCGCCGCCAATCACTGAGCTTTCAGTCGATGCCACCTTCAATACGTTGATTCCTGCTGATACTGAGTTAAGCCTCTACTATCCTCAAGACACCCCTTTAGATCTAACAACCGAGCCCCAAGACGAAGTTTTATTTCTGGCTCAAAATGTGCGCGATCGGGCAGGCAATCTGCTGGTTCCGGTCGATAGCCAAGTAATTGGGAGGTTTGAAAGCAATAGCGATGGCAGTCAGTTTATCGCGCGATCGATTCGGATCCAGGGAGAGAACCGTCCTGTTTCTGCCGAATCAGACTTCCTGGGCGGCGGACGTGAGGAGGCTTCTGGCAACCGAATTGTTCGTAACTCTGCTGCGGGGGCAGTGGTTGGTCTTTTGCTAGGATTAACGACTGGGATAGGCGTATTGGCAGGGGTTGCCTTAGGCGCTCTTTCAGGAGCAGGCAGTGTTCTCGTCTCAGATCCGCAGACTGCCGTTATTCAACCTAACCAAGTTATAGAAGTGCGGCTCTTAGAAGACTTACCTCGGTAAAGACTTACCTTGGTAGACAGTTCAAAGCTTAAGCTGAACGTCTTTAGGGTTTAGAAGTCTCAATGTGTTCTGCTTCTGCTTCCGCCTCAGCTAACCATTGTTTCATGCTGGGAAGCGCCCAAATAGTCTCTACGTAGGCATGAGAAATAGTATCTAGCGGAACGCCATAGGTCACGAATCGCGAAGTAACGGGTGCAAACATGGTATCGGCAATGGTGAAATGCCCGAAGAGAAAGTTTCCACCTGTGCCATATTGCTGACGGCAGGTTCGCCAAAGCGTTTTGATGCGATCGATATCGTTTTGAACTTCTGATGAAAAACTTGAGTTGGGAAACCGCTCGCGACAGTTCATGGGTAAATGCTCGCGGAGGTATTGAAAACCCGAGTGCATTTCGGCACTAACCGCCCGCGCGATCGCCCGATTTTCTGGGTCTTGAGGCCATAGCAGCCCTTCTGGAAACCGTTCTGCTAAATGTTCACAAATCGCTAACGAATCCCATATCTTTAGCGTTCCATACTGCAAGATCGGAACTCTGCCTGTCGGTGAATATCGCAAGATTTGATTGCGTGTCTCTGGTCGATTGAGCGGTATTCTGATTTCAGAAAAATCAGCGTTCACTTGCTTCAACACTAGCCAAGGACGCATTGACCACGAGGAGTAATTCTTGTTTCCAATAATTAGGGTCGGCGTAGACATAGAGTGTTCTTCCTACGGTGTAGCTTGCAAATCAGGACGTTCTTCTGGCACGATCGCCCCTTCTACGGGGCAGACTTGCAAACAAATCCCGCAGTCAATGCAGGTTGCAAAATCAATCCAATACCAGTCGGTTCCTTTAGTGTTTTTGCCAGGGCCGTCGTGAATACAGGCGACAGGGCAAGCATCCACGCAGTCTGCAATGCCTTCGCAAACGTTTGTCACAATTGTATGAGCCATAGCAGTTCTCTCCGTGTTCTCTTTTTCTTTAGCCTATCAGGTTCTTGGCTGTTGCCTTGAAGCTCATCAAGCAGGCTCAGGCTTTTGAAAAAACATCATGTGCTGTTGGGGGAGCAGGTCTTTCGTTTCTTGCCACGCTAAGCCTACTGCCTGCATTTCTTTCTTAACCTGCTTTTGCGACATTTTATGGAGACCCTTAATGGGAATCAAAGGATTTTCGCCCCGATATTCCAGCAGCACCACTTGTCCACCCGGCTTGAGGGCATTAAAGATTCCTGCCATGATTTCCTTAGGATACTCAAACTCGTGATAGGCATCGACCAGCAGCGCCAAGTCAACGCTATTGGCAGGCAAGTTAGGATCGGTGCCGCTCCCTAAAATGGGTTCAACGTTATCTGCTTGATTTTCGTTTTTAAGGAAGTTGAGAATCTCGATCATTTCGGGTTGCACATCCACCGCCAGCACTTTCCCTTGAGAAACGTGGGGGCTAATCCGAAAGCTGAAGTATCCGGTGCCTGCGCCAACGTCAGCAACGACACTCGTCGGTTTTAGGTCAAGTGCTGCGATCGCCGCTTCGGGTTGTTCTTCAATGCCTCGGCTAGAGCGCTCCAGCCATGCCGCCCCTTGATGCCCCATCACTTGCGCAATTTCTCGACCCATATAAAATTTGCCAATTCCATCGGGGTGATGAAGCGATCGCTCCTCGTAGGTTTCGGGCTTACCGCCCAAGGTTTGCCCAGCGAAAGAAAATGCCTCAGCCGGGAAAGGGTTGAGCAGCAGAGACAAAACGCTTACGATAACGAGTAAACTGCGCAATAAAAAAGTCTTAAGCATCTAGAAATTACTCAAATAGACTATTAAATATACCGATATCTTCCACTCAAATCGCAATATTATGACTACTACAGAGCTTTATATTATCCGTCATGGACTCGCTGGGGAACACGGAACCTATGAAAACGATGGCAATCGCCCCCTCACGCCTGAAGGTATTCGCAAAACCAAACAGGTTGCTAAACGCCTGCTTGAGTTAGATTTGCAGTTCGAGTTGATCCTCACCAGTCCCTACGCACGGGCATTGCAAACGGCTGAAATCCTTCAGTCCACTGGGTTAAGTCAGCAATTGGAAACGTCAGTAGATCTTTTACCAGAAGGAAATTTTGAAGCGTGGTTTAATTGGTTTGAGGGGTGGCAAAGTGCTGATAAAAAGGCGTTGGCGATCGTGGGGCATGAGCCGGGTCTAGGACAATGGGCAGAGCTCCTCATTTGGGGAGAGGTGCGGAACCGACTGAAGTTAAAAAAGGCAGGGATCATGGGTATCAATGTGCCGTTAGATGACCCAATTAGCAACAGTGAGCTATTTTGGTTGGTGCCACCGAAGGTGTTACTTTAGTTCGCAGATTTGGCGATCGCGTGGAGTTGCAATCCAGGAGGATACTCTCCCTCTGCTTTGATTCGCTTAATCACATCGTCAGGAATAGGAATATTAAGATTTTGGGCTAGGGTTCGGACAATATCGCCCCGGTCAATCACTCCTGCAACAGCACCAGCAGGCGAAAGAACCGTAATGCGACGGAGCGAGCATGACTCTAGTAAATCAACAACCTCAGTAAGAGACGCTGCTTCTAGCACCGCAGGAAGTGTATCTAAAGGTCGAATAATGCATTCCAAGGTTTCAGATTCCCACAAACTCCGCTCTATCTCACGCAGTCCCTCAGGTGGAACCAATCCTCGGTAACGTCCTTCAGAGGAGGCATAATAAGTGACCGACTCAGCTTCATCCAACAAATACTTATCAGCAAACTGCCGCAGCGTCATGTGAGCATCAACCACCCGAAATTCTCGGCTCATTGCCGCTTCTGCCTTAAGCCGTAATAGCCCTTCTTGTAAATCGCTAATACTGCTATAAGCACTAGCATTGCGAATGCCGAACCAGCCCATTAAGGCAATCCACAGAAAGCGAGGACCGATCGGGGTAAAACAGGCTCCTATGCCCAAAATTAGCGCAAACCAGCCTAAGGTCTGTCCAATCCTTGCTGCCCAACGAACGCCTTTAATGCGGCTGCCAGTTGCTTTCCAAATGGCAGCTTTAAGCACTTGTCCGCCATCTAAAGGCAAACCCGGAATCATATTAAAAAGAGTCAGAATGAAATTGAGTCCTGCTAGCTGTCCTACAACCGCTTCAGCAGGAGCAGCAAGGGAAAAGGTAGCACCAATGATGGCGAAGATGATGAAGAGACTGAAGCTCACAGCAGGGCCCGCGATCGCCACTTGGAATGCCTGCATCGGCGTTTTAGATTCTTGATCAATAGAGGCAATGCCACCAAATAGAAACAGTGTAATCGAATTGACTGTAATTCCCTGCGATCGCGCCACCAAACTATGCCCAATCTCATGCAGTAGCACCGAGCCAAAGAGTGCCAGCGCCATCACTAACCCAGCAATCCAGGCAGTCCCAGCTGCGCCCCAAGGAGTCGATCGCCACGTCGAACCGTAGAGATAGGTAAAGAACGCCACAATAAAGAACCATGACGGGTCAAGGTATACAGGAATGCCAAAGATTGACCCAACTTTCCATCCTGACTTCATGATATTTTTCCTACTCAATGGCGATCGTTGCAACTCATTGCTGAAACTCCCTCCATTGTAATGAAGTTATGGGTAAGGAATTGGAGGAAATGCGATCGGTTTCTACGGTGCCGAATGGAGAGCAGGATTTCAAAGAGATCTTTAGGGAGTTGCGTGAAGAAAACCAGTGAGATGCATTAACTTTTCAGCCCCCTAAATCTCCCAGAATGGGGGACTTAGAAAGGTTCGGAAGTCCCCCAGAATGGAGGATTTAGGGGGCAATTCGGAGCGTTATTTAATTGCAACTCTCTTAGTGAATTGATCCCTCTTTGCAACAAAAGACTGAGTTTTGACTACAATTGACGCTAAAGATTCAAAGTTTCAATCCAATGTGCAAACCAATGTGCAAACCATTGTTAAAGAACTGTCCACTCTGCACCCGACCATAGTTCAGTTTCTATTTGACGAGTTATTTTGGTCAGGGAATCGTTCGTTTCATGCAGTTCCTCGTGTGCGATCGCCCATTCTACTTGCAGGTTCAAATAATAGTACTCAGGCTGGTCAGATGGATGGTCCTCCGCATCTCTTTTCTCGATCGCATCAGAATCAGAGAAAAGTTCGATCGTATGTTTTTCATAGCTGTCACCCACCGAGCTACAAGATTGGTAAAGCATTGCAAATAACAAGAATAGTACAAATATAGTACATTATTATGCCTGTTTTTCCAATCAAATCTGAGCAGAGTTTCTGGGCTAATCTATTCTAAATACAGCAACCTCTGAATACAGTAACCCCCAGAGTTTATGATGACTTCCCAATACTCACCCCCGGTAGATCAACTCTTCTCCTACGGCGGCGCTCACGACAGTATCGGCGACTGGTCTGGTTATCTGAATCTTGGCATTACCTCTGACCACGTTCCTGACTTAATTCAAATGCTGTCGGATGAGTCTTTGTACCAATCAGAATCGGAAGAGGATGATTATTGGGCAGTCGTTCATGCGTGGCGAATGGTATCAGAACTAAAGGCAGAAGCTGCAATTCCGGCTCTAGTTTCTGCCTTGGGTCGTTGGGGCGATGACGAAGCTTGGTGGGAGTGGATTAATGAAGAATTCCCAGATGTGTTTAAGGCGATCGGCGTAGCAGCAATCCCGGCATTAGTTGATTTTTTGAGTGATGCGACGCAGGCAGATTTTCCACGCGGTACAGCGGCTCGTTCTTTGCTAGAGATTGGGCAACAATATCCCGATAGCCGTCTTCAGTGCATTGAGGGCGTAACTCGGCAACTCCAGGCTTTTACTAACAACACGTCAGAGCTAAATGCTTTTCTGGTTGACGTGCTTGTTGAATTAAACGCGATAGAGTCTGCGGCGGTCATTGAGCAAGCCTTTCAACTCAATTGTGTCGATGAGTCTATTATGGGCGATTGGGATGAGGTGCAGGTTTCTCTAGGGTTGAAAACCCGTGCAGAAGTGCCCTTAAAACGATTTAACCTCCTACCAAATGAGCCTAGCAGGCGAGAGCGGTATTCCCCGTTTCCAGAATCTGAAGGCTTTGGGGGGGCATCGAAAAAATCAAAGACGAAGGCAAAGCGGAAGCAGCAGAAGGAGTCGCGGAAGAAGAATCGGGGAAAGAAAAAGTGATAATTGAGGCTATGCCAAAGCTATACAATGGGCTGAGTGAACCTACAGATGAGGATCAGCCCGATGACCCAGGCGACTCAAGAACGTAAGAAGAGTTTCTCCAGTTTTACTTACAAAGAAGCGTTTAAGCAGTTGGGCGTGAATGAATTACAGCGATGGACGATCGCAGCAGAACCTGTGCCGATTAGCGATTTCTTTAGGCAACGGTTAGAACGGCTTCAGCAGTTTGACTTAGAAAGTCTGGAAGGTTCTAAACCGCTGCTGATTGATGCTATCTGTGAAGAGGGATTGGAAGGGTTTCAGCGGCTCAAGGTGTGGAAGGGAGCTTATCTGGAAGGGGAAGGGGTTTGTGGTAATGCCGACTATTTGATTGCTAAGCGTCGAGCCTATCTGGAAGCACCATTTGTCTGTGTGATTGAAGCAAAGAAGGATGATTTCGAGCAGGGAACCGCACAGTGTTTGGTGGAGATGCAGGCTTGCCAATGGGGGCATCGGCAATTGGGAAAGGTGATTGATACTTATGGGATTGTGACGAATGGGGAGGGGTGGAAGTTTTATAAGCTGTTGGTGACGGGTGAGGTTTATGAGTCGCTGCTCTATGGCGTTGGGGGAATGCCGATTTTACTGGGACTGCTGCGATCGCTTTTTCGGCAGTGTGAACAAAATCTAGATTAGAACCCATGCAAGAATTACGGTACGGAATCAATTGATTCGTATGTTTACGAAAATCTTTTGCATTACATAAAACTCAAGCGATCGATATGACGTTAGGATTTCTTGATTTGAGTGAAGTAGAGATCATTGTCCAGAGGATGTTTCCTAGGCGCAGGCGAAATCTCGATTTAGCACAGGATCGCAGCGTTAGAAGAGATAGAATTTGAGGTAAGGTTAAATTGAAATAAACGAGAGGTTAGAGCACGTCATGTCATCTACAAAACAGCAACTGCTAGAGGCGATCGAGACTGCGCCTGAATCTGTTTTAGAAGAACTACTGACTCTACTCCAAATTCGTATCCAAGCCACTTCGCTATCTCTCCCTCCTCTCAACCCGCCGCCTCAGCCCGAAGATATTCCCCTTTGGGCGATCGCTGAGCAAATTCGTAACACAGTTTCACCCGAAGAGTGGTCAGCGCTCCCTAGCGACCTCGCCATAAATTTTGACCAGTATCAAAAAAGGCATCATCAACTGTGAACGCTCTCTTCGCCGATACGGGTTACTTTATTGCCTTACTCAACCCTGGTGATCAACTACATTCTCAAGCGATTCGTCTTACCCAAACTCTGACCCGTCAAACAATTCTTACGTCAGAACTGATTTTAATTGAACTCTTGAATGACTTCAGCGATCGCGGGGCTTTCTTCCGACACACTGCTGGACAGTTCGTTAACCAACTTCAAACCAGCCGTTCTACTCAGGTTATTCATGTAGACTCGCATCTCTTTGAGAACGCTCTCACGCTCTACAATCAGCGTTCCGATAAAGCATGGAGTCTAACGGATTGTTCCTCTTTTTTAATCATGTCGCATTACGGTATTACTGACGCGATCGCTCATGATAAACACTTCATTCAAGCTGGTTTTCGTGCTTTGCTGAAGATTGAGAAATGATGTGAGTCAGCAAATCGGCGATCGCATCCGTCATCCTCTAAGCTGGGGAGGCGATCGCGGGGTAACAGCACTCGGATACTGCGTGGTTGTCCGGCTTCTCGTGAAATCAGTCCTCGTCAGATTAGAGTTGAGCTTAACGCTTATGATTTCCTAAATACTAACCACTAAGCTTTGTAACCCTACTATGACAGATAAGAATCAAAACATAGTGACAGTCAACCGTGAGTTCTTAATTAAGCAAAGCGAGATGTTGCAGGGAATTATTACCCGTATGGCGAATAGTTCTCTCACAGTTAAACAAGTGGGTATTGGAATTTGGTCTGCTCTAGTAGGTTTCGGCTTTACCCATAAAGTCCGACCCTTGTTTGTCCTTGCACTCATTTCCTTCGTAATGTTTGGATTGCTAGATATCTATTATCTGCTACTGGAGCGGCGATTTCGAGATAACTTTAATAGACTAGCGCGAGTCATTATGGGGTTTGAGCCTGAAACGCCTCAATTAATGATCAGATTAAAAGGTAACTTCCTAAAGCCAGATAAAATCAGTCGTCTTCAAGCTTTGAAACAATATTTGGATGCCTTCAAGTCTTGGGCAAACCTTCCTTACCTCGTGATTATTTTAATTACATTGATAATTCTGACCCAGCCTTTACCTAATTAAAAAGGAAACGAGATTCTATTCCATAGAAAGGCGAGCCTTATTCAGAATGAAATAACCCTGATTGAAAACCGCTCTCCTGCGATCGCTTCTGTACTCAAACCTCAACCTCCCAATCCTCAATCTGCAAACCATCAACTCGCTCAAATTCTCGTGTGTTGTGCGTCACCAATGTTAAATTATTGACCAGCGCGATCGCCGCAATCTGCAAATCATAAGCTCCAATGGGCGTGCCTTTAGTCTCTAACTGCGCTCGGACTATCCCAAAAATAGTAGCTGCGGAGTCATCAAAAGGGAGAGAGACAAATTGACTCGAAAACTTTTGTTGTAGAGCGAAGTTGCGTTCTGGATTAGCACTTTTCATCGCTCCAAAGCAAAGCTCCGCTTTGACAATGGAACAGATTGCGATCTCTTGGATATTAACCGCTTCAAGCTCCTGCTTCAAGTTCAAATTTTTGCCCTTCAAATATATGATGCAAACGTTTGTATCAAGAAGATAATTCATTCCAAGCTTTCCCGTTCAGGCTGCTCGCCTTGAGGATATCTAATCAATGAATCATCTTGGATGCATCCGTAAAACTGGGACAAAGATACAGCTTCAGAGACATGAGGCTGACTAATTTGATAGACAATAGTAACCTCAACATCCGTATCCCTCATATCGGGTAGACGAATCGTCAAAAGACCATCGTTACCAATATGCGATCTTAGGGTGATGCGGTTCATAATTTTCACTCTATTCCTACAAGCCGATGATGAGAGTTGAACTCACGACCGTTCGATTACGAATCGAATGCTCTACCACTGAGCTACATCGGCAAACGCACTTTAGTATAGCAAGCAACCGCTCCAGCGCACCAATTTTTCGATCGCGCCGATCGCTGATTTCTTAATAATGTCCCTAGCCGACTTGTAAAATGCTGACCTCGGCTCCAGCCGCGATCGCCGTTTGTTCCATAGGAATCATCGCTAAACCATTGGTTTGAGCCAAGTTAATTAAATTTCCAGAACTATGGGAGCCGCCTGCAAGCTGAAATTGATATTCGCCTTGAACTAGACTAACCTGCCCCCAAAGATAGGTTTCACGCTTGCCATCAGAACGCAACTCTTGGAGCGATCGCCCTTTCACAAACATCGGTTCCCACCCTGCCGATCGCCCCGACATTTTCTTAAGAGCGGGTAAAACAAATCGCCAGAAAGTCACCATTGCCGAAACAGGATTGCCCGGTAAGCCAAAATAAAGGACAGGATTTTCAGGGTTTAAATTTTGGAACGTGGCAACAGTTAAAGGTTTTCCAGGTTTGACGGCAACTGCGCGAATGTGAATTTCTGCGCCCAAATCTGCCAGAATTTGATCCACATAATCATAGTCGCCCACCGAGACTCCACCTGAAGACAACACCATATCTGTAGACCGAAGCGCGATCGCCATAGCCGCCTTTAGTTCATCGGGCTGATCGGGCACGATGCCTAGAAGGATAGGTTCGGCTCCTGCACTTGCCACTAAAGCCGCCAACGCATATTGATTAGAGTCAACAATTTGTCCCGGTTGCAATGGCTGATCAGGGGCGACCAATTCGCTACCTGTGGAAAGAATTGCCACCCGCAGACGACGGTAAACTGCAACTTTGACACACTGCGCTGCCGCCAGAACAGCAATATCCGAAGCACCTAGAACGGTTCCGGGTTGCAGTAAAGAACCACCTGCCTTATAAAATTCGGCACGGTGACGAACAAAGGCTTGAGGTTTGGGAGCAGAAAGAATGGTGACAGAATTGCTTTCCCGCTGAGTTTCTTCTTGAATAACGATCGTGTCGGCTCCATCTGGCATCATCGACCCGGTTAAGATTCGAGCCGCTTGTCCAGCTTGTACCGTTTTCTGAGGAAGGTAACCCGCCGGAATTTCTTCAATTATTTTTAGCGTGATGGGGCGATCGCCACAATGTTGCACATCTTCGTACCGCACTGCATAGCCATCCATTGCCGAGTTATCCCAATGAGGAAAGTCGAGAGCGCTGCTGACCGGGGTTGCCAGGATGCGACCATTGGCACAGAGCAAATCGAGAGTTTCTATATTTTGCTGAGGATTGAGCGATCGCACCAATCCTAAAATTATTGCTTCAGCTTGATTAGCAGGTAGCATTGGCTCCATCCCGAACAGAAAGTTTCTCACATAAAAGATAGCGCTAAAATCGATAGTATTTGATGGAGTTAATGAGTCGATGATTTCACTCAGTGCCAGTGATTTGACTTTGGATGAAGTTCATAAGCTGTTGTTGCTTGAGGAACGGGAAGGTCTATCGTTTGAATCCTTGCTAACTCTAGAGCCAATTACTGAAACCGATCGCCATAATCTTGAGCTAATTAGGATGAATTTTAAGCGTTATCTCAGTGCAGGCAGAGCCTTAAAAGGGGTCGTTCGATTCTTGGCGATCGCGCCACTGCTGCAACTCAGCGGCTTCTACTCACCTTTAATTACACTCAAGGTTGAAGAAAACATCGCACCGATTAACCTGGAAGGAGAGAAGACTAAAATTACTGGACGTTTTGACTTAGTTGCGACTAAAAATCTAGAAAATGGCATGGAATTTTGGCTGCTAGTCATTGAAACTAAGGAGGGTTTTGCTGCGCCTCGGATCGGGTTGCCCCAGGTCTTAACCTATAGTTACACGAGCTTAGAGAGTCAGCCATCCGTTTTGGGTCTGACCACCAACGGAGACAGTTATCGGTTGTCTATCTTCAAGCAGGTCATCCTCCCACCTATTCTTTGCTACCAGAATTGAACTTAACAGATTCAGATCGAGCAATCCAGCTTTTACAGGTTTTGAAAGCAGTTGTTAAAAGCTAGCAGGCAGGTCGAACAGATTCAAGCAAATTTTAATTCAGAACTGAAGCGACCTACGGCTTAAGTGAGTTGCGCTCCCAGAACACTCCCTCTGCATAGCCTTGAATCGCGGGGTTGTCAGCCGCGATCGCCAATCGTTTTTCTGCCAAACAGCAATAAGCCAAATCCCTCTCAATTCCTACATAGTGCCTGCCCGTCTTCTTCGCCACCACCGAAGTAGTTCCAGAACCCATAAACGGATCAAGCACGACGTCACCTACGTTAGAACTCGCCAAGATAATTTTTGCTAACAGCTTTTCTGGCTTCTGGGTTGGATGATCCGTGTTCTCAGGCATCGACCAAAAGGGAATCGTTAAATCTGTCCACAAATTAGAAGGATGCGTCAGCCGATAGTTTCCTTGCTGCGTTTTCTGCCAGTCTTTAGGTTTTCCCTGAGCATCAGTATAAGGAGCCATAACCCGCCGCTTTAGCTTGACAGCATCCAGGTTAAAAGTGTATTGATCAGAAACCGTACAGAACCAAATTTGTTCAGAACAATTCTTCCAATTAGCGTTAGCGCCTCTGCCTTTTTCTCGTTCCCAGGTAATGCAATTACGTACCTTTAGATACTTCTCGGTAACTAAATGAATAGCGGCTGAAGAATGCCAATCGCCGCAAATATAAACAGATGCCGTGGGCTTAAGAGTTCTGAGAAGTTCGGGCAACCAGGATTCTAGCCATTTTTGATAAGCCAAGAGCGATCGCTCCTTAAACTCGGTTTCGCCAAAGGTCTTCGTCAAGTTATAAGGCGGATCAATAAACAGCAAATCTACAAATGCGATCGGCAGTTTATCCAATACTTCCAGCAAATCCTGATTAATGGTTTGATTCAAAACCGCCTCAGCTTCAACCGCACCATTCAACTTCAGTAACCACTGTTGATAATGCTCAAGCTCTTCGGTTGATAAGGTTAATGTGCGATTTCTGGGCGCTCTAGATTTATCCATTGGCTCTTTCAATCACTGCGGTCATATTAAAGGCATTTAGCCACCAATCACCAACAGTTGTACAATAGTCACTTGTCTTTTGGAAGTATCAGCCTTGATAGAACGTTATACCCTGCCCGAAATGGGCGAACTGTGGACAGAAACCCATAAGCTCAAAACCTGGCTCCAGGTCGAAATCGCTGCTTGTGAAGCGCAAGCAGAACTGGGCTATATTCCTGCCGAGGCAGTTGCAGAAATCAAGGCAAAGGCAAACTTTGACCCGCAGCGGGTTTTAGAAATTGAAAAAGAAGTCAAGCACGATGTAATCGCGTTTCTTACCAACGTCAATGAATATGTTGGTGATGTTGGGCGATATATCCACGTTGGTATGACCAGTTCTGACGTATTAGATACCGCCTTGGCGCTGCAACTGGTCGGCAGTCTTGAACTAATTATGTCGCAGCTTGAAACTTTAATCCAAGCGGTACGGCAGAAAGCCCAAGAGCATCGCAACACAATCATGATTGGGCGATCGCACGGTATCCACGCTGAACCCATTACCTTCGGGTTTAAGCTAGCAGGTTGGTTAGCCGAACTCTTGCGCCACCGCGATCGTCTTTGCGAGTTACAAAAGCGAATTGCAGTCGGCAAAATTTCGGGAGCAGTGGGCACTTACGCCAACGTTGATCCACAAATTGAAGCGATCGCCTGTCAGAACTTGGGCTTAGAACCCGACACCGCTTCGACTCAAATTATCTCGCGCGATCGTCATGCCGAATTTGTTCAAGTCCTAGCTCTGGTTGCCGCCTCCATCGAACGCTTTGCCGTAGAAATTCGCAACCTGCAACGCACCGACGTTCTAGAAGTCGAAGAGTTCTTTTCTAAAGGGCAAAAAGGCTCCTCCGCCATGCCCCACAAGCGCAACCCCATTCGCTCCGAGCGCCTGACTGGGATGGCACGCATCATTCGAGGTAATGCGATCGCCGCCCTCGAAAACGTCGCCCTCTGGCACGAGCGCGACATCTCCCACAGTTCTGTCGAGCGCATGATTCTTCCTGACTCCTGCACCTTGCTACACTTCATGCTTGTAGAAACAACCGACCTGGTTAAAAACCTTCTGGTCTACCCAGAAAACATGAAGCGCAACATGAACCTTTACGGCGGCGTAGTGTTCAGCCAGCGGGTAATGTTAACGCTCATCGAAAAAGGAATGCTGCGAGAAGATGCCTATGCCTTAGTGCAATCCTGCGCTCACACCGCATGGAATCAGCCCGACGGTGATTTTCATAATTTAATTGCCAGCGACCCCAGAGTAAAAGCTCAACTCTCTGAAGCAGAAATAGAGTCCTGCTTTGATCCACAGCATCACCTAAAAAATTTAGATCGGATTTATCAACGGTTGAATATTTAGCATTTTATCTAGAATAATGACAGAGCAAGAATTTTTGGTCTAAATTACTACACACCCGCAAACCCTGTACAGAAGAAAATAGTCACTTTGAGCCAAAAGGTTTAGCCCTAGACCTGAAAATTTCAGTCAATTAGTAGATGGTTGAAGTGAAAGAAAAATGTAGACTGAGGCGGTTTAGTAATGTATAAGTTCTTGAAGCTGAGACTAGGAGTGTCGTCTCATGGTCAAGAGATCGCTCCAAGCATCGCTTTCTGGAATACAACAGGCTAAGCAAGCTTTTGATTGTAAAGGGTGGACGCAGGAAAATCTAGCAGAGGAGGTGGGCTTGAAGACACGCCAGCCAATCTGGCGTTTTTTCACGGGTCAACCAGTTGAACGCCACTGTTTCCTGGAGGTTTGCTTACTATTAGGACTAGATTGGCGAGAGATTGCAGTCAATCCTCCAGTCGAACTTCCTGAGCCTGTAGAACCTGCTGGAACTCCTGTTGCAGACATCGATACTCTAGTACAACAGGTCAGGTTGAAGCGGTATGGTAGAATTCAAGACCGATGTGGCACCTTGCATCTGTTGGACATTAGCCAACTCGTTAGAATTGATGACCTGTATATTGATGTCAATGTTCTAGAGGAGATTCCTAGCCAGCAGTGGTTAGAGTTATCTGATCTACAACGTTTCGCGCCTGACGAACTGGGGCGTTTTAGTTTAGGAGAGGTATCTCAATCTCAAATTGAAGGTATGGGAGCGGTCAAAATTTACTCAAAGCTCCGGATATTGGGTAACCCAGGATCGGGTAAAACTACCTTTTTGAATCATCTCGCCATTCAGTGCAATCGAGGTCACTTTGCTGCTAATCGGGTGCCTATTTTTGTTACTTTGAGGGATTTTGCCGATGAGTCTAGAACAACAGGCAAGTTTAGTTTACTGAGTTATATCGGTGAAGAGTTTCTTACCTCTGGAATTTCACAAACCTTTGTGCTGGAAACTCTGCTGCGAGAGGGCAGAGTGCTGCTGCTACTAGATGGGTTAGATGAAGTGCTTTATCAAGAGCGTAAGACTGTTGTGAAAGAAATTCGCAGACTTTCTGAAAAATATCAACAGAATTTGTTTGTCGTGACTTGCCGCACAGCGGCTAAAGCCCTTAGCCTGACTCGCTTTACAGATGTTGAAATTGCTCCATTTACCCCAGACAAAATTAATGGCTTTGCCCAAAAGTGGTTTACAACATTGACGAAGACAAACAGTTACAGTGGACACAAACTGGCAAATCAGTTCATTGAAAACCTAGACTTGCTTGAAAATAAGCCACTCCGTGAACTTGCCATTACTCCTTTATTTCTACATCTTGCTTGCCGGGTCTTTCTTCATCAACAAAAATTTCCGACCAAACGATCGGAGTTTTATAAGCAGTGTTTAGACCTTCTGCTTAGTAGATGGGACGAAACTAGGGGGGTTGAGCGGGACGAAATATACCAAAGTTTTTTGTTGCCGCAAAAGCTGAAGCTACTCGGTCAGGTTGCCACAGCAACGTTTGAACAAGGTGATTATTTCTTTGAACAACATACCGTTGAACAATATATTTGTGACTATCTTCGTGATTTACCGAATGCCTCGACGGAGCCTGAAGAATTACAATTAGAGAGTGAGGCGATACTTAAGGCGATCGAATTACAACATGGGTTGCTAGCCGAACGTGTACAAGGAATTTTCTCTTTTTCACACTTAACTTTTCAAGAGTATTTTACGGCTCGAAAGATTGTTGCCAGTTGTAATTTACAGGCATCGGAACAAACATTAGAACAAGCATCGGAACAGCCTCTAGAACACTTAGCGACTCATATTACTGACCCTCGCTGGCGGGAAATCTTTTTGTTGGTGATCACCATGTTGCCTAATGCAGATGCTTTGGTGCGGTTGATAAAACAACAAATTGATGCGATCGTGGCTGAAGATCCTTATCTACAAGAATTTTTAGCCTGGGCAAGCCAGCAGTCTTTGGCTACACCATCGCCTGCGGCTGTTCGTGCCTTTCACCTTGCTCTCGCCCATAAACCTCATCTCGTCCCGCACTTGGCACTCGCCTCTCCCCTGGATCAAGGGATTCTTCTAAATATGGTGCTGGATGACTTAGTACAGAAGTGTCTTGCTGCTACTACTGATTTTGTCTTGCTCCGAGCCTGTGTCGATGCCCTCAACAATGCTCTAATTATGGTGCTTGATCTTGAGTTCCATCAAGCGCTGCAATGCCTCAAAGACCAACTCCCCAACTTGACAAAGCACCCAGACAAAGTTCAGTCATGGTGGCAAATAAATGCTTTTGATTGGACGGAGCGGCTGAGAGCAGCGATCGCCCAGCATCATAACATTTCGCATGATTGGCACTTCAGCTTAGAACAACAACAGTTACTACAACGCTACTACGATGCGAACCAGTTGTTGAGTGATTGCCTCAATAGCAATTGTGAGTTGACAGATACTGTACGACAAGAGCTTAGAGCAACCCTACTATTACAGAGTCAGCAAAGATGACGAACCTTCTGATAGGGCAGGAGGGCATAGAGTGTAAGGGTGAATTGTCCAATCCAATGACTTAATCGGAGATTGCTGGGAAGAACGACCCCGTGAATCGCGTCATGAGCCACAATGAACAATCCAGACTGGATAAAAGTTCGCCCTAAAACAGCCAGCAAAACCCCTAGGGGTGACAATTGCTCAACGTTCAGTGTTGAGAGAAATCCTAGGCTACCGATCCAAATAGCTACGATCGCGATAGCAAAAAGAAGTCCTATCAGTGGCTTGATCTTAGAATCAGGTTGCACTCAAATCTGCCTCATTCAAAACAACCATCGTTTCTGCACCCACTCTCCCGAACTCAGGTTCTACTCCTAACTCCATTTCAATGAGATAAGTCCAAGTCCCAGATTCAGATTTAAAGTTTCGTACGATTCCGGCTCCGCCCACAAAACTGACTCGCTGCGTATGGCAAAAACTGGGTGCTTTCATTGAAATGGCAATCATAAAGTAAGGCTCGTAAGTTGATGCTTCTGTTTTAAGAGAAGAACTTAACGATGTTTTGCGTCTTTTTAGGTAAAGAACCTGAACCCGCTCTGTGTCTTCAGACTGTTTTAGTGCAATTTGCACAACTTATACGTAAATCAAACGCTTGCTGAAACGTGATTTCTAACAGCAGGATGCAAAACTATGTCTTGTCTACGAATTATGACAAAACCAAGAGGAAACTATGGCTGACATTGTAGATACTGCGGTAATGGCTGGGTCATTTAATACCCTCGTTGCTGCTGTTAAGGCGGCTGGTTTAGTTGATACGCTTAAGGGTGCGGGCCCATTCACCGTGTTTGCACCCAGTGATGAGGCGTTCGCCAAGTTGCCAGCAGGGACAGTAGACGCATTGCTAAAAGATATTCCTAAGCTCAAAAAGATCCTTACCTATCACGTTGTGTCAGGTAAAGTGATGGCGGCTGACGTTGTGAAGCTGAAATCAGCAACAACGGTCGAAGGTTCAGACGTAAAAATTGATGCCTCAAGCGGTGTCAAGGTGAATGATTCTACAGTCACAACGCCAGATGTTGTGGCTGATAACGGAGTCATCCACATTATTGACAGTGTGCTGATGCCTGCGTAAGCGATCTCTTCGAGATACCCGCGAGGGGTCGCTGCGAGTTACCTGCGAGGGGTCGCGCCAACATCAACAATGCTCCTACTATTCATTGGTGAACCTGCGTCTTAATTGATTCAGGTTCACCTTTCTAAAATTAATTCAAACTTAAAAATGGAAACTTCTTCAAAGGATTTGTCAGGTTTATTAAGAGATTTCGAGCGACAGGGAATGTCTCCACCCTTCAGTCAATCTTTGCTTAGTGAGCCTAATTGCCCTTGCTGCTCAGACGCACTACTCCGTCCTATGCGTTTGGAAGAAATCTACTGGCGTTGTAGTTGCCGCTATCAGAATAAATTTATTTAAGAAACGCGATCAAATTGCAAAACGCGATCGGTACAACTTCCGCTACCAGGAGACTAACAATTGATACACACAGTCTACAAAAAAAAGATTTTAGATGGAGCCATTCAGGAACCCTCTCATCACAGATCAAATTCTACAAGCACTCCGGTTCAAGATGGCACGACCAATTTAGATAACATTACTAAAAAAAATATTTCTGATCCAGGCGATCGCGGTCGAGTCATCGTTTTTATCGATGGTTCAAACCTATTTTATGCCGCTTCAGATCTCGAAATTGAGATTGATTATGTCAAGCTGCTAAGTTATTTAGTAGATAAAGCTTATCTCGTTCACGTACTTTTCTATACAGGAAATGATCCTGAGAATAAGAAGCAGTGTGAATTTCTTAAGTGGATGAGTGGTCATGGGTTTCGAGTAATTGCTAAAGCTCTGACACAAGCTCCAAACGGTGTTAAAAAAGCCAATCTTGATGTAGAAATTGCAGTGGATATGATGATGCTAGCTCGGTATTGCGACACAGCCGTTCTAGTGAGTGGCGATGGAGATTTCGCTTATGTGGTGGATGCTGTTGCTAAACAAGGTGTTCGGGTTGAAGTGGTTGGGTTGCGATCGATGACCAGTGGTACTCTGATTGATGTTGCCAACCGTTATATTAATCTCGCCGACATTCAACAAGCCGTTAAAAAGATTGATAGTGATGTTGCTTGCTCATTGGTTAATGCCAAAGAATGAGCAGATGATTCCATCAATTTTATTGTCGCTCTGACGATTCTGCATCTGCTTTAGGAAGGGTACGTTTTGTGGAAAAACCGTTGAGAATAATGCCCCGAACTATTGACACTTCTTCATTCAAGCTATCTGCATGGTCTGTGTATTCTGTTGCTGCACTTTGGAGGTCAATGGCTTTCATTCGCTCAGACATCTGACGCAGGAACGTTACCTTTTCGTCCATAATGCGAGTCGCTGACCACAAAGCATTTTCGAGATTTTGAGTCTGCTCTGCTAAAAAAACATCTGCGGTAAAAGAGTGCCCTGTATGACACCGAAGCCGCACGGGTTCTTCTTTGCCGATTTGCCAAATGCTGCCGTTGCATTCTGGGCAAGTATAAGTGGTGCGGGTGCCAATTAATTCAACGTTCTCTAAAAATTCTTTGGCATTGAACTGCTGTTCGACAATCTTAGATTCGACTTCTATCTCTGCGGTTATGGGATAAGCTTCCTCATTGTTAGTAGGTTCATGCGATAGACGCACTAAAAGGTCTGAAATTTCTACCATTGGAACGCAGTAATCAACCTTAACGTACCGCAAGGCACTCTTTGCCATGCTGGGGTATTCTGCTTCTTGCGGGTCTTGCACGATCGCCACACCGCCTCGTTTTTTGACTGCCTGTAACCCTACGGTGCCATCGTCTAAGTGCCCTGTGAGGACAACTCCTACTACTCTTGAACCATAGGCGCGTGCGGCTGAGCGAAATAAAGCATCGATCGCGGGTCTGAAGCGATTCTCTTGAGGTCCACGCACCACCCGGATCGAGCCTTGATTGACTAACAGGTGATAATCGGGAGGGGCAACATAAATTCGCCCTTTTTGAATTCTTTCTCCATCGACCGGGTGGGAGGCTGGAAACGAGCTAACGTCTGTCAGAATCTTGGGGAGGATACTGGGTTTATCGGCTGCTAGGTGTTGAACAATAAAGAGAACTGCATCAATGTCAGCAGGCAGCGCGCCTAAAATCATGCCCAGTGCCTTGAGTCCACCTGCTGAGGTTCCAATCACAATAACGTCGTGTTCCGGCATAAAGTTCTTCCTAACTTTCTTTCACCAGGGTTGCAATTAGCAATATCAATGGATCTAAATCAACAGGTTTTGCAACATGAGCTTGAAACCCAGCGTCAATTGCCATTTGACGCTCTTGCTCACTCGCGTAGGCAGTAATCGCGATCGCCGGAATCTGTCCTCCAGCTTCGGCGTTGAACGCTCTGATTTGGCGAATTAATGAATAGCCATCTTCTTCTGGCATCCCGATATCGGTTAGCAGCACATCATATTTACCAGGATTTTCAGTAAAAGCCGCGATCGCCTCTCTTACCGATGCGACGATGAGCACTTCTGCACCAGCTTCTGCCAACGTATATTCCATCAAGGCACGACTGTCTTCCTCATCATCCACTACCAGGATGCATAAGCCAGCAAGAGCAGGAGCTTCAGCAATCGATGTTGATGGCGCTGCGGTAGATGATTCTCCAGTATCCGTTGGCTCTATCGATCGTGTATCTGCCAAAGGTGACGATCGCAAAGGCAACTTAACTATCATGGTGGTGCCTTGACCCTCACCTGCACTCTCTGCTTCAACCGTACCGCCATGAAGCTCTACTAGCTGACGCACAATCGATAGGCCCAATCCTAAACCTGCGCTAGCTTTTGTCGTGCTAGAGTCGCCCTGGCGAAAGCGATCAAAGATGTGGGGTAACAAGTCTGCTGAAATGCCTCGTCCTGTATCGCTGACTCGAATCTGAGCTTGCTGATTTACAGCTTCCAGAGTAATTTCTACTTGCCCACCAGCGGGGGTAAACTTGATGGCATTAGACAGGATATTCCACAGAACTTGCTGTAAGCGATCAGGATCTCCTAGAACAGATACGGTTGTTAGATCTGAAACGATTTGAACCGCTTTTGCTTCTGCCGCCGGCTGAATTGACTCGATCGCTACCCTCACCACCAAAGCCAGATCAATCAGCCGAGTTCTTAACTGTAGCTTTCCGCTAACGATACGTGACACATCCAGCATATCGTCAATTAACTGAGATTGCGCTCTAGCACTCCGTTCAACAGTTTCGATCGCCCGTATAGTGGCAGCTTCATCAAACTTGCGAGTGCGGAGTAAGTTTAACCATCCCAGCATCACGTTGAGCGGATTCCGCAGCTCGTGAGAGAGATTGGAGAGGAAGACATCTTTGGCACTATTTGCGGTTTCCGCTTCCTGGCGAGCGGCTTGCTCTTGTCTCAGTAACTGCGATCGCTCTGTTTCAAACCGCTTGCGATCGGTGATATCTTCAATCGCTAGCAAAATTCTCTGGGCATCCCCATCCTCGACAATTTTCCAGGCATTCAGCAGCATGGTTTTCTGTCCAATTTTCTCAAACTGATGCTCAATTTCAAAGTCTTCAATGACCGTATCATCAGCAAAAGCATTGTTGAGGAGCGATCGCAGTCCCGGCAGATTCCATTGTCCGTTTCCGAGTTCAAAAAGAAGCGTTTGCGCGGTTTCAGCAGGCGAAACCTGGAATGTTTCATAGAACGCTCGATTGGCTTTGTTCACACGGAAGTTAGACTCCAGCACAATCAGGGGAACTTGGACTGTTTCCACAATTGCTTCGGCGTAATTTCGGGCAGCTTCTAAAGTAACTGCACTGCGTTTGAGGTCATCAATATCAAACAGCACCAACACCACCCCATCAATCTGGTTTTCGACCGTGCGGTACGGACGAATCCGCAGCATATAGCAATGACCGCCTGGGGTTTGAACTTCTAGCTCTTTGACAGTCAGCGTCTCCAATACTTCCAATATCAGAGGTTCTAAATCAGGAGAGTTGAGATTTACTCGGATATCACTTAGAGGTCTGCCGGCATCAGTGGGAATGAAATTAAAGAGGCGCTGCGCCATGGGCGTGAACCGCCGAATGTGTAAATCGTTTGACAACATCAAAATCGGAATATTGATACTGGCAAGTAAATTGGTTAAATCATTGTTGACCTGGTAGAGTTCCGAATTGCGGCTGCGAAGCTCTTCGTTTGTCGTGTTGAGTTCTTCGTTAGTTGCTTGAATCTCTTCTTTGGCAGTTTCTAGCTCTTCGTTAGTGCTTTGAAGTTCTTCATTGCTCGATAAAATTTCCTCGTTGGCGACTTTGAGGTCTTGATTGACGTGTTCCTGCTCTTGAATCACGACTTGCAGGTATTCTTGAGTTGCTGCCTGTTCTTGAATGGAGGCTGCAAGCGCTTGCTGCAATCGAGCGATCTCCTGCTCCAGGTTTTCCTGTTGGCTTTCAAAATCAACTGGAGCGATCTCTATTAGAGGGACTTCTTCAAACAAAACTAAAAAGTGGCGTTCCTCAGTCGCTGAAGCCTGAAACGGAATCACTTGAAGATTGACCATTCTAGAGCTATCACCCTCTGCGATACATAGCTCGTTTTTTCGGACGAGAACATTTTGCCGTTGTGCCTGATAAATGGCAGCGCGTAACTCAACTAGCAATCCCTCTCGTACCATGTTGAATAAATTGTGGGTGGCGGTTCCAGAAACCAGCTTAAGGTAGCGATCGATATCTCCCCGCAGTTGCAAAACATCCATCTTGTCGTTAATGACTACACCCACAGGAGCGTAATAGTTCAAGATCACCTGATCAGTCTCTTTTTGTAAGTCAAACTCATTAGTCGAAGATTGAGCGCCCTTCAAGCGATCGCTTGGCTTAATACTTCGATAACTGCTAGTTACAAAGGAAAATGTGGGACGAGTAGCGTTTGGCTTCTTAGCGTAAAGCTTGTATTTTCTGTCTACTGAAGTAAACAAATCTGAGTATTGTCCAGTACCTTCTGCTGTGCCCAATAGCAGGAAGCCTTTTGAATTAAGGCCGTAATGGAAGATCAGCATAATTCGTTTTTGCAGGGCTTCTCCTAAATAAATCAGCACATTCCGGCAGCTCACGAGATCCAAGTTGGAAAAAGGCGGATCGCTACCTAAGTTTTGGCGGGCAAACACGCACAGTTCACGCACTGCTTTACCAACTTGATAGTTGCCTCCTTCCAGCGTATTGAAAAATCGTTGGCGGCGCTCTGATGAAACTTCTAACATCTGATTTTCCTGGTAAATGCCTGCCCTTGCCTTTTCAATTGCCGTCTCGCTAATGTCTGTAGCAAAAATTTGGATCGTTGGTCGAGTTGCTTTACTATCCAAAAACTCCAGCAGACAAATGGCGATCGAATACACTTCCTCACCCGTCGAGCAGCCCGCCACCCAAATCCGAATCGGAAACTCTAGCGACTTGTTTTGCGTAATGGTGGGAAAAACTTGCTCTTTTAACTGTTGAAACGCTTCAGGGTCACGGAAAAAACTGGTGACATGAATCAGGATTTCCTCATAAAGTGCCTTCACTTCTCCTGGATGCGCTTGCAAATATTGAGCATAATCCTCCAATCGTTCCAGCTTATACAACAACATCCGTCGCTGAATCCGGCGATCGAGCGTATTTGGCTTATAGTGGCTGAAGTCAACGCCTGTAGCCGATCGCAGTAACCTAAAAATGGTTGTTAGGGCATCCTCAATTTCGGGAGATTTCTCAGCCGTTATGAGAGGTAGCACGCAAGAGAGAAAGGGATTGCGACTCAGAATTGCTAGTTCCTCGGCAATTTTTTGGGGCGGCAAAGCAAAGTCTACACTACCCGTTGCTACGGCTGTATTGGGCATACTATCGAATTGTGCTGTGTCTTCACATTGAGCAAACGTTACACCTCCCGCCGCTTTCACCGTCTTTAGACCCAGTGCGCCATCGCCATCCGTTCCTGACAAAACAATGGCGATCGCTTTATGTCCCCGATCTACTGCCAGCGATGAAAAGAACACATCTGCTGGCATATATTTTCCATGAACCTTCTCGCGTGGGCTTAATTGCAGCACGCCGTCTACCAGCGTCATTTTCGTGTTGGGTGGAATGACATAAACCTGATTCGGCGCGATCGCCATCCCGTCTTCTACCTGAGTAACTGGCATTTGAGTTGTCCGATCCAAAATCTCGCTCAGCAAACTCTTATGATCAGGAGCTAAGTGCTGAATCAACACAAATCCCATGCCAGTGTCGATTGGTAAATGTCTAAGTAATTGCGTGAAGGCTTCTAACCCCCCTGCCGAAGCAGCAATGCCAACGACCGGAAAAGCAGCTTCGACCTGGGCTTGTTGGGCTACGTCGATCTCATTCTCAACAGATTCAAGGGTTGACGGATTGGGGAATTGCTCGGAGGTCATAGGATGAAGCTTACTTCGTGAAGATGTGGCAGCTAAGGGAGATTATTCAAGTGGTGTTGACCACAGGAAGCAGCAGAGTAAGATTTAGGGTTTTTTAGGAAAGTACTGTTCGAGCAGGAGATGAGCGATCGCCTGGTCAGTGTCATTCTCAGACTGATTCATTTCTATCAACAAAACTTTCACTTGCTGGAGGGCTAAAGGCATGGGTTTAGCTCGATAATTCTCCCAGCGATTAACCGTTACAACAGTCACGCCTAACCGAGCGGCAAATTGCCCTTGAGTGAGTCCACACAACTCTCGTAGAGGGCGAATCAAGGCGTTTGTATCAATATCAAGAGTTTTAACTTTGCTCATGATTAATAACGCTCATTATTGATCGTCAGATTAACGGATGATATATCATCTGTCTCTCTATCAAAAGGAATGAAGAACTTAAGTATGCCTTTTAAGGAATTTGAGTCGCCCTTTGTCTTTTCTGGCAGTCAGGCAAAGTCAAACACAATCACACAGAAAAGTAAGACGATCGATACTAGAAGCTCTCTTATTAGAGCCAGTCCGACACAACGGAAAGCTATGTTTTTTGCCGATACTAGTAACTTCTGGCGGAAGTTCACCTATTGACGAACCAGGGGCTTAAGCCCCTGGTTCGTTATCGTTAGTTTAAACATGCTAACAGTAGCTGTACTTATTTATATAGCCTTTCTGTTTGTATTGAACGTGATAGCTGAGAATCTAAGGGAGTTGCGATTAAATAACGCCCCGAACCGCCCCCTAAATCCCCCATTCTGGGGGACTTTGAAAGGTTCGGAAGTCCCTGCCCCAGAATGGGGGATTTAGGGGGGCTGATAAATCAATGCATCCCATTGGGGTTTTATTTTCACGCAACTCCCTAAGTAATAAACTGTCTATAAACAGTTCATCACTTGTTCATAAAACCACTGATTCCGTTCGCGACATTCCTCAAGACTTTCTGGAGAAGTTAGGCAATGTTTTAATTCAGACTGCCAGCCCTCTGTTGAACACAGCAACTTATTCTGATTCTGAGACTCATAAATTACTTTGCTAAAAAATCGGATTTTTCTTGAAGAACTTGACCACTTTTTTACCGGATACAAACCTGGCTGATGCTTAAACGTAGCGAACTTACTGCTGAACGGAAAAGCTAACACTTTTCTTCCTAAAAGCGTTCCCCAGTAAGCACCGTGGTAAGAACTCGTCAAGATTGTTTCACCAGAACCCAAAAAGTCCAGCACTTCATCCAAGCTGTCGTTAGCATGAGTCATGCGCGGAAACTGGTCAATGTGGATCTGAAATTTTCTATGGGAAAATACCACAAACGGATGCTTAATTGCTCGCGGTTTATCGAACGACGAATGCATACAACTTGCACAAGGCACCCAGTGGTAGCCACTGTTAATATCTCTAATTCCCACTAGATCAAAGCGATCGAGATACTCAGCATAATTAAAAGATCGAATGCTGTTTTGATCTGTAGCGCCATAGGCTTGTTGACCGATACCCCAGGCAATTAACTTGCCGCGCGATCGCATTTTCACAAGCTGTTGAATCGGTTCTAGAAACCGGGGGAACAGTAATCCGCCCCCACCCACAATCAGGTTACTACTGAGCGCATGATCTGAAATACTGCGCAAATCAGCCGATGATTTTTCGTAACCTGGAAACGGAAAATAATGAATCGGAGCCGATAGCAAATCACCAATGTTGTGTGGATCAATCACGTGCATATTAATGATTGAATTCATGGGATGTTCCTATCGGGCGAAAAACAACACCTTTAGTAATCCCCAAATCCTTCAAAAACCGAGCATTGACTCACCCCGGTATTCTAGTCAGTGCCTCTTGAATGATGGGCGGCAACTGTCGCATAATTTTCGCTTTGTGCCAATCGATCGCCACTATCGTTACCCGTGCTGTAACGTGCAATCCTTCAAGCGATTCAATGCGATAGTCCCAGTTAATGCGTACGCCCTTAAGTTCGCAAAGGCAGGTCTTAACAACAACTCCTGCTGTCCCCATCTTAATTGCCCGATGGTAGCGAATTGATAAATCCACCACAGGCAACTCACAACCAGCCGCTATTAGGTCGGCGTACTCTATACCCAATGCCCGGAGATACTCGACTCTCGCTTCTTCCAGCCAAACTACGTAAGAGCCATGCCAAATTACCCCGGCATAGTCGGTTTGGTGAGGATGGACTCTTACAGGATACTCAAACCAATAATCAGCCAGCATTCTGACGCAGGCAGAACTTGATTAACGTGCCACAAGCAAGCAACTTGAGCAGTTCCAAAGCCCAGTACTCTCCATGCATGAGGTTCATCAAAGCAGGAGGTTTAACAAAGTCTAGGCTGAGGGGAAGCCCGAGAGCGCTCATTTGGGGGGTTAACGCATAAGTGTAGATGAGGGCGATCGCCAACAGAGCGATCGCTAACAGCGTGCCCTGTCGTCCACCAAATTTAGCTGCCTGAGTTAAGCGTAGGGTAATAGCTCCAGTTAAAATGACTGCCGCACAAAGAACCTCAATGTGGTTGAACGCTCCGAACAAGGAGTAGCCTGCACTGGCAAAGCTCGGCTCAACCATCATGCCCGTGAAAAACATAGAGGGCATAATCACAAAGTCTAAAAGAATGCTACTGCTGAGCCAAAAAGCCAAGCTAGAAACAACAATCATCTGCCAGTTAAAGCGTTTGGGGTCTGAGGTGATAAAAGCAGTCATAATTGTTCTCGCCAAAAACGTAGTTCTCGTCAAAAATATTCCTGTACTTCGAGCTTAGCCGATTCCACCTGAAGGAAACATGAACTATCGTTGCAAAGTGTTGTGTTTGCAACATAATTGCCCGTACTGGGTTAAGGACTATTAAGGAACGCCAGAAGCTTCAAAGGTAAATGTGACACGAAGCCGATCTTCTGCCGATGCCAGCGGGAGTTGGGCAAATGGAGCAGCTGTTTGCACTGCTTTGACAGCCGCTTGATCAGCGCTCACATCACTTGAAGATTGGACTAACTCTAAGTGGATGAGGTGCCCCTGGCGATCGATGATGAACCTGACTTGAGCAGGGCGATCGGTCTTGACAGATAGGGCAGCTTGCCATCGTTGATAAATCTTCTCTTTTAGAGTGGCAAGGTACATGTCCCAGACTTCATCCTTCACTGCTGCAACCGAAGGGAGAGAGGCGGGCGGAAGCGTTTTCGGCTGATCAGGTAGAACAGCAAGAGAAGCGGGCGATCGAGTTGTTCCGGTCAATGTGGAGATGACTTGAGGGATTGGTTGTATCGGGCTGGTCAAAGAACGGGTCGTAGCGAGTTTATTGGAGGAGATCGGTGAAAAATCAGACTGGTCTATAGCGATAAACTGAATCGGGTCTATGGACGTAGAATGCTTTGTCCACGGCTGGATGAGAGCGATCGCCCCACCATGCAGCATTCCAGCCGCCGCTAGACAAAGCCTAAGACGGTTGCGTTGTCTTACGACGGCTTTCAGGCGATATTCAGCAAGGTTCATAGATCAGGTAACCGATAAATCTCAAGTCCAATTTGGATTATGATGAAAGTGTGCAAAAAATCTTGATTACCATTTTGGCATTACGTTATGGACATTTTGACTTTTGGTTGGATTTCACTATTGACCGTTTTTACTTTCTCAATTTCTATGGTGGTTTGGGGTCGTAACGGTTTCTAAATTTGCGCATCTTAACTTCTAGCCATGTCAGACTAGCCATGTCAGATTTCAACCTGGAATCCTCCCTTCTAAGTGTCCTTGCTGTCCTATCAGTAGGGCTATTGGTAGCAGTTACGGGTGGAGTTGCCTATTTGACCACGATAGAATGGCGCGATCGCCGTCGAATTGATAACGAAAAGCGGGGTCGCTAGCGGCTTAGTTCAAGCTTCCCCGCTTAATTTGCTCTCGTTCAATTGCTTCAAACAATGCCTGAAAATTGGCTTCCCCAAATCCCTGGGCAACTTTCTCCGTTGCTCCTGCCCAATACCGTCGTCGCTCAATCAACTCAAAAAAGAAAGTGGGTTGAGAAAAAATGGGTTGGGTAAAGGCTTGCAATAGCAAAGCTGGCGATTGATCAGCCTGCCAATCGACGAGGACTTCTTGACTGGCGATCGCCTTCCACTCTGCCTCTGTAAGTTGAAAACCTTGGCGCTGACGAAGTTGCTCATAGTAGCTCAGGGGAACTCGTAAAAATGCTAGCCCTTGTTTGCGAAAGTGGGCGATCGCTTCAACAATTCCCTCTGTCCTGAGTGCTAAATGCTGAATTCCGGCTCCACCGTTAAGGTCTAAAAACTCTTGAATCTGGGAACCTTCGGTAGCAGGTTCATTAATGGGCAGCTTAATGGCTCCATCTGGATGAGTAAGCACCTGGCTGCACAAAGCGGAGCGATCGGTGCGAATAGCAAAAGATTGTTGACGCTGAAACCCAAATACTCGTTCATAGAAGGCGATCGCTGGCTCAAGCTCTCCTTTGGCAACATTGAGAACAACGTGATCAATGCCTGTAATGGCGGTTTCCCCCCTTATCACGGGCATTTCTATCACGGGTATAGGAGAGGAAACTTCCACCAAAGTATGCCGCAGTTTTCCCCAACCAACAATCTGACAAGCTTTAGCGAGATCGAAAGACTGAATAATAGTGGCGTTGGCATCTAAGGCACGAGCGATCGCTGTTGCCATATCCTTGACTTGAAATGCCACATCTACTATTCCAGGCGGATGACACTGTAGATATGTAGCAACAGGGCTTTGTGCAGTTAAAGCTGAAGAGAGCCAAAAGGAAACCGCTCCACTGCTAACCACTTCTGTTTGAGTATGGCGATCGGTTTGACTAGAAAACTGACTAGAAGCAGATTGAAATCCTAAAACCTGGATAAACCAGTCTCGCCAGAACGGGGCATCTTCAACGTAAAAATGGACGTGATCGATGTTCATGAGTGAGGCTGTGGTTCAAAACCTCTCTAATATCACCCATTCTGGAGCTATTCCTGACACTAAGAGTGCCAAACTTTAGGTTGGGCGATCGCTTCAGACCGGTGAGGAGTGGCGATCGTCTGATTCTGGCTTCTAGAAACATAGGTTTCGGCAGGATATAGCTCAATGTGACGAAATAGGGCGATCGGATGGGTCGTTCGCCAGGTAAAAAACTCAACAGCAGCTTGTCCATCTGGCATAATTTTGACTTTAGGAGCCATATCAGTGGGCTGCTGATGTTTCCATTGCCATTCAGCCTGCCCTGGAACTGCATCAATTAACTGATGATGCCCCCAATGACAACGTTGACCCAATTTTCCAAACTCCTCCAGCCCTCGGCGCAAGAGAGAAGCCACTACAAAGGAGACGGCAGAGCGATCGCCCCTAATCGCTTCCATAAAATGACCCAAAGCTCCTTCTGGTTGAGGCGGTTGAGAAGCCTCTTTGCTGGCGATCGCGTTTTCCAACGCAAACGTTGTGCTGAACTGTTTAGGAACTGCCCAGACTGCTCCCAACCCATCATCTTTAAATTGATAGACATATCCCACCAGGCGCATCCCAGGTTTTAAGCTAATACCCGGTAGCTTAACTAGTGCAGCGCCCGGATTAACAGTGCTTACGACCCAACTGCCGTGGCAGTGAAGCTGTTCTGGAGATAGACTGCCAAACGCAAATATGCTGCTCAAGTTATCTACAGACGCAGGCTCGGGCAAATCATCAAAATCATCCAGCATTGCCCAATCTTGAAATTTTTGATCAACATCTGTCAGAGTGATTGTACTTTTAATGTACTGCCGCACCTGCTGAAGCGCTGCCAATGGTAGCTTTTGAATGGACATATAGAGGGCGTAATGCTAGCTGATACTTCTGCTAAAGCATAGTGTTCCCAGATTAGGCGGTGCTAGAGAATCTGACGAATGGAATACAACTCCAATTTGAAGCAGATTCAAAAAACAGAGTCATCGCTGATAAGTGACCCAATATCTCTATGCTCTCTTTCAACTCCGCTGGATAACTCTGCTAATGCCCTCAAATATCCATTACTTTACTTAAAGGATTATATTTAGCATCACTCTTAAGTGATGCCTCAATTTCCTTAAACGGGTCAGTGTAGAGATTAAACCTCTGCAAAATCGCTAGCCAAAAGAACTGAGGCCCCTCTACCAAATAACGTTTCCACAGCCTCCGAGGTTCAGAAAGTAAGCGATAGAGCCATTCCAAGCCCATTTCGCTAACCCACTTGGGAGAACGTTTGATATTGCCAGCCTCAAAATCAAGAGTCGCACCTACTGCCATAAAAATTTTGATCTTTTTGAATCTGCTTTTGTACTTATAGATGAACTTTTCTTGCTTAGGCGCACCAACCCCAACTGCCAAAACATTGGCATCTGATTGATTAATCAGGTCAATGATTCTCAAACACTCTTCCTCGTCTTGCTCAAAACCGAAGGAAGGAGAATGAACATCGACAATGATGGCTCGACCTGTTTTCGCATTAATCAGTCGCTGGGCTTGGGCTGCTACGCCTTCTCGAGCGCCCAGTAGAAAAATCTTGATGTCAGGATTGTGACGATGATGCCAGTAGAATGCGGGGAAAAGATCAGAACCTGATATTTTTTCCTTCAGTGGCACCCCTAGCAGCCTAGACACGTAGAACAAGATTTTGCTATCACAAGTTTTAAAGTCTGCTGAATGATAAGCCTCAAAAAACTCTTGATCTGACTGTAACTTGACAAGATGGTCAACGTTAGGGGTAAAGACGACCCCTCGAGTTAATGCCTCTAGGAGCTCTGCCATTGATACGTCATCAATGACTGCATTTAGTACTTTTACTCTACTCATTCAGAGTACCTCTCCCTTGGAAGCTCTTGACTAAAATTCTCTATAGATAAAAACTCTGGTATTGCTACCTGCTCAGATTTGACTAGTTTGCTAGACCTAATACAACCGCTTTTTGGAATAGAGCAAAAAACAAATTAGGTTCTACCAGACCTTAGTATCAATAATAGCAATTTTACCGATGTGCGCAAATATACTGAGATTGCTCTTAGGTATCTTCTCTTAGGTATCTTCAATGAAGTATCAAAACTGAGTGCTTGAGGTCTTAAGGCATATGCTTACAACGTTGGCATCTTACTTCTGAAAAGGCTAGTGGAATCACTGTAAGTTCATCGAAAAATTATGGCATCTCATAAAGCTTGGCTTTAGATCACGACTCTCCCATACAAGGTCTAAAGATATGACTCTTTTAGAGACTAAAGGAATTTTGAGAAATTGCTTTTTCAAAACTCTATATTTACCAAACCTTCATAAAAACTTTGTATCAATCTATTACTTTTAATATTTTAGGTCTTAGCCTCATAGCTTTATACCGCCCTGGACAGATGACATCTTTGGAGAGAATCTCGCAGAAAAAGGGTACTGAACTTAGCCTGGTTTCATATAAATCAAGAACGACTCTGATATCATAGGAAGTAAGGCTTAGAAAAGTTAAGCTAAGACGTTCGTGCTCCAGCCTATCTACTTTAAAGTTCTGAGGATTTTTGAGTGATTGCTACATCGATGCGTCCATTCAATCGCAAGTGGAGTACAGTTAGTTTTGCTTCCACTCTTCACTTGAGTCCTGTGCTAGAGCTACTCTTGGCAGATGTCCCCGCAAAGTGGCGACCGGATCTGCATCTAGGTTTGCAAGAGGCTTTAGTCAATGCGGCTAAGCATGGCAATAACTTAGATCCGAGTAAGACAGTATTAGTTAAGTTCTTTACGTTAAGTAATCAACGCTGGTGGATCATTGCTGACCAGGGCTCTGGATTTTCTCCGGGTTGTTGCTGCGTCTCTCAGGTGGACTCAAACAGCCAGGAGTTGGCTGACGTTGGTGAGTGTGGTCGAGGGCTTTATATTCTTCACCAGATCTTTGACCAGGTTCTTTGGAACAAACAAGGGACAGAGTTACGTTTATGCAAGGAAATGGGCAACCGAGCCAGGCTGCCTTTAGTGCGTCCGAGACAACTGATACCAAGCTTCTAGCGCTAGACGATGAATTTCTTGCCAGGGAATTTGGGTTTGGCGAGCTAGTTTTGCACAGTCTTCGTATTCTGGCTGCACGTTGAGGATTTTGCCCACGGCAGATTGCCGCGCAACTTTAACTCGAATAATTCCATGGTCGATCGCCACTTCTTGTATTTCTCTTTTCAACACAGTTCGCTGTTGGATAGTGCGGCGGATTCCCAGAGTCGTTGTCTCTTGAAAGACGATCGCCTCACAAGCTTCTACCTGCTGTGGCTGACAAATCACCGATAGCAGAATGCCAGGACGCGATTTCTTCATGCCGATCGCCTGGGTAAACACATCTAACGCGCCTGCCGCCAAGAGTGCCTCAAAGACGTAGCCAATTACTTGAGGGTTAACGTCATCTAGTTGAGTCTCTAGAACTGTGACCGATTCTTGTTGATCTTCATAAGCGGAAGGGTGTTGTTTAAAAGAGTTCACTTGAGCTAGCCTACTTTCGGTTTCACCAATCCAGAGCCGCAAAATGTTAGGAATTTCTAGATCAATGGAGCCTGCGCCTAATCCAACTTGCTGAAGGGTCATTGCTGGAGGTGCGCCAAATTGAACCGCTAAAGTGGTGGCGATCGCTGCTCCAGTAGGAGTGACCATTTCTCGATTAATACCATTGCTGTATAGGGGAATTTGTCGCATTTCCCATAGCTTTAGCACAGCCGGAGCCGGCACAGGTAGCCGACCATGCGCCGCCCGAATCGTGCCGCCGCCAATGGGTAAAGCTGAGCAATAAAGCTGGTCGATACCGAGCCAATCTAGTCCTAAGCAGGTGCCGACAATATCAACAATGGCATCAGTCGCTCCAACCTCATGAAAATGAACTTGGTTGGCAGAGATACCATGTACTGCGCCTTCAGCGATCGCCAAGCGACGAAAAACGTCCAAACTCCAAGTCTCTGCACGCTGGGGCAGGTTAGCAGATTGAATCAACTGCTCAATTTCGGGCAAATGCCGGATTAATGAAGCGGTTTCATGCCTCTGCTCGTGACTCTGCTCCTCTCCATGCTCGTGGTGCGGCTTAGGGTCATGGTGTGGCTCATGCTCGTGGTGTGGCTCAGGATCCTGAAGAGATTTACCTCCTTTCTGCCGCTCCTGCTTCTGCCTATCGTGCTGATGAGACTGCGCAAAGGTAAACTGGGGATCGCTGTTGTCAGACAAAGCTAAGTCTACGTGGACTTTTGTGGCTTGCTGCCCGTTGCGAAGAACCCGTTCTGCCCACAGCTTATATTCTGAGGCAATTCCCAACTGCCCAAGTTTCTCAATGAGATAGGTTAAAGGAACTCCAGCATGAACTAAAGCTCCCAGGCACATATCTCCTGCAATCCCAGTCGGACAGTCTAAATAAGCAACTTTCATACGCCCATTGCCTCACTAAGAGGTATTCAAAAAAAGGTCATCATGGCTACTGTTTACAATCTTCATCCCGATACGCCGCAAAATCGTCAGGTCGAAAAAATTCGGGATGCGTTGCGCAGTGGAGCCGTCATGCTTTACCCAACCGATACAGTGTACGCCATTGGTTGTGATCTCAATGCTAAGTCAGCAGTGGAACGGGTACGGCAAATTAAACAACTTTCCAGCGATAAACCCCTAACGTTTCTCTGTTCTTCGCTGTCTAATATTTCTGAGTATGCGCAGGTTAGCGATTCTGCTTACCGACTCATCAAGCGCCTGATTCCAGGGCCCTATACCTTTGTATTGCCCGCTACCAAGGCGGTACCGCGTTTAGTGATGAATCCAAAACGCAAAACAACGGGCATTCGAGTCCCTGATCATGTCATTTCTCAGGCGTTGCTACAGTCGTTAGGTAATCCTATTATTTCAACGTCGGCAACGACAGCCGCTCAAGCTGAGACGAAGATGTCACAGGCAGAGCTATTTGATCAACTCGACAAAATAGTAGACCTGATTATTGATGATGAACGAACCTCTGTGGGCTACCAAATGTCTACTATTTTGGATTTGACTGAGACAGAACCTCAGGTCGTGCGCCAAGGGCTGGGCTGGGAGGCGATCGCCGATTGGATTGAAGGATAAAGCCCCAAACTCAGGGATGAAGTTAACTTACTTACTTTCCCAGAAGGCAGGTTCCCGATCTCAGCAGAAATTGCAGCATCTTCACGAAAAAACTTTTTTTATGTTTCTTCTCAGTAGCCGGATTAAAAATTGCCCCTTTGGCTGCCCAACATTTTAAAGTTCTCATAAACAAGACAGTTGCCTGGGGAAGCCTTCTCACCAAAGAAAAATCATGATCTCAAGTTGGATTTTGGACATTTGCTTGCAGGTCTTTATTGGCGAATCAGGAAACCACCTAGAAAAGTGACATAGCTCAACCGAGGTTTAACCGCAGTTTCAAAAAAAAGCTTGTAGAAGAATTCATCAAGGCAGAAACAACTCTGCAAGTTTTGAGTTCTAAGGTTTTAAGCCGGGTTAAATGGCAGCACACATTGCCCCAGTCATTAACTCTCTTTTCGCCATGCATCCACCCGTAGGAAAGTTATGAATCTCGATACCAACACCCCCACGCCAAACGGCTCCGTTCATTCGCCTGTTGAGACACCGATCGCCGCTAGTGGTGACACAGTAGTTTCAAAATTAGCACAAGTTTTATTGACCGAATTTCAAACTGATTTGCCCAAGCCTTCTAGCAATGTCTGCTCGGTGATTACTCGGATGGTTGAGGAAGTAGAGCGAATTTGTGAAAAGAGCGATCGCATTCAAAGCTCTGGACAGGTTCAAAACTGGCAATTAACTTTAACGCGTCATAAAGTCCAAAAATGTTTAACTTATTACCGCTTAGGGTCAAAACACGGTCGAATAGAACTTCATAGCCATCTGAGCACGATGGTTTATCGCCACATTGTGCTGAGCCAAGCTCAAATGGGGTTTGGGGCACGTTATACCCTGATCGAAGATTTCTTACAAGGTTTTTATATCGAAGTCCTCAAAGCGTTCCGCCGCGAACATCAGCTTCCGGCAGACTATAGCCCCCGGACTCGCTTAGAACTAGCGGAATATATGGCATTTACTGAGCATTATGCAAAACGGCGTATTACCCTACCCGGTCGCCGCAGCCAGCAGTTGATTGTGTTAAGGGCACAGGGATTTGCTCACCGTCAGCCCCCTGAAACTTCGATGGATTTAGAAATGGCGATGGAATCGGCTAAGGGCGAAGAAGCTGAAATGCAGAGTCGATCGCCTCTGGCGCAGCAGCTTCGTGAGCACCTAGTAGCAGATGTGACTGATCCCTCGGATTCAGTAGTGCGCGATCGGGTCATTCAAGACCTCACTGAGTACCTGGAAGCACAAGGACAAAGTGATTGCGTCGATTATCTTGCCCTTAAGCTTCAAGACCTATCTGCCCCTGAAATTGATGACATTTTGGGGCTCTCTTGTCGGCAACGCGACTACTTGCAACAGCGCTTTAAGTACCATGTTGAAAAATTTGCCCGATCCCATCGCTGGCAGCTTGTTCATCAATGGCTAGGAGCCGACCTCGACCAGAACCTAGGGATGCCTCAGCAACAATGGGAAGCCTTTGTGCAAGAGCTTTCTGGTGATCAACAGCGGCTACTCACGCTCAAAGGGCGGCAAGTAAACGACTCAGACATTGCTAAAATCTTGCACTGCACTCCCAAGCAAGTTCATAAACGCTGGGTGCGGATCTTAGAATTGGCATGGCAAGTTCGCAACAATGCTGATCCCGTAAGTTCTAGTGAGAATTAACAGTCAAAAATATACTTTCATTAACTAGGACAGGAATAATAGCAAGTGTTGCCAGTTCCAACTATGGCAGTTGCTTAGGAAGAAATGAAAGAACAGTAAGTATCGAGGTTATGCTGAGATTTGCTGTTCTTTCTATACTAGTGGGGACATTAAGTGAGCACTTTTATTCAGGCTTATGATTACGCAATTAATCATGCTGATGACTTGTTAACCGCAATGCAAGAACACTTACTTCTGGTGCTTGTACCGATGTTAATAGGTTTGTTGCTAGGGCTGCCTTTAGGACTTTTGAGTGCGCGATCGCGCTTTGCTTCTATAGCTCTAATCAATACCTTTAATGGATTACGAGTTATTCCAAGCTTGGCAATTTTGTTTTTAGCAATCCCCTATTTTGGATTGAGCTTTCAATCGGCAGTTATTGCTCTAACACTATTGGTAATGCCTCCTATTTTGATGAGTACTGACATTGCTTTTCGTTCAATTGATCCAATGATTCGGGAAGCAGCTTATGGGATGGGAATGAGCAACAGACAAGTATTACAGCAAGTTGAAGTGCCTTTAGCGTTGCCAGTAATTTTAACGGGAATTAAAACAGCGGTGGTAGAAGTCATCGCTAGTGCTACGTTGGCAGCATTTATTGGGGCAGGTGGCTTGGGAATATTTATCGTCCGAGGATTTGCGTTGTACGATAATGCAATTCTACTGGTCGGGGCGATTCCTGTGGCGCTACTAGCATTACTTACAGAAATCACTTTAAGCGCACTCCAGAGAATAATTCAGCCTTTTCAAGGCAGTCTTTCTACCCCTCTTGCTGAGTAGTTTTTTTACATCAGTTTTTATTGCCTAATTTTTTATTACTGAGTCTTTTTTGTAACTTACTGATCAATCTAAATCAACATATCCTATAGCGGCAATATATACCGACGACAACAATTGATGATTTAGTAATTGAGAGGTTTCGCAAGAAGTTATTGGTATAGAAGATGATCCATTTGAATGATTATTGATTCTCAATCCATTGTTAACATTAAGGAGATAGAATACGAACAAACTGACCTAGCTCAAGTATTTTCTTCTACCATTTAATGTGGGACTTGTGTCACTATGCTTCCTGCCCAGCGATCGAGCTTGTCTGCGTACTTGAGAGGGTTTAATCTTTCGACTATTGGGTCTAGTTTTCGAGCCTGGATCCGTCATGAAATCGTTGATGACGATCCCTGGGATACAGAAACTTTGCATCCTTTGTCGTCTATATCTTCAGAAAAATCTGTCCTCGAAGAAACCGACCTAGAGGAGACGACCCCGGAGAAGACGACCCCGGAGAAGACGACCTTCTAGCAGGTGTCATCTTTTCCAATACCAGCAACAGCCCATTTAGGGTAAGCGCGAGGATCGTTACGGCGATCGCCCCTGCCCAAATTTTGTCAGCCCGTCCGGCTTGAGCAATTCCTTCAAATAAAAGAGTCCCTAATCCACCTGCTCCAAATTTTGCGCCAATGGTGCCAGTCGCGATCGCCACTACTGCGGCAATTCTAAGACCTGCCAGAAAAATCGGTAGCGCCAGCGGCACTTGAATTTGCCACCAACGCTGCCAGAGGTTCATCCCCATGCCTCGTGCTGCTTCTAGGATGGAAGGTTGAATAGACTGCAACCCAACCACTAAACTGCGGACTAAAATAACTTGGGAATATACCACCATCGCTACAATCACAGAACGGACATTTAACCCAAAAATGGGGATGAGTAAAATGATCAATGCCAGGCTAGGGATTGTGTAGAGAATGCCTAAACTTCCTAGAATGGGCAGATTGAGCCAGCGGTAGCGAATCACTAGCAAGGCTAACGGTAAGGCGATTAAAACAGCGATGGCAAGCGTTAGGATCGTCATGCCAAGATGAGCCAGGAGTAGGCTCCAAACCGTTCCAGGATACTTCAGAATGTAGCTCATCAGAGCATTCTAAAGCAAGGTGCGAAGAGTCGCACGGTAATTCAGCTTAGTAGAGTCATTAAACTCTTCTACACCCTGGTTGAGAATGAGACAATCAACAAAAGATTTTAAGATCTTCAAAAACTAGACAAAGTAATTCAATAATAATTCATTTAAAGCGCTTAATTTAAGACACTAATTGCAACAGGTTCTTGAACAGAACGAAGAACAACGCGATCGCGCCTTTAATGCTTCGGTTAGTCTAGGTAAACCATTGTCCAACCTTGCTTCAGCAATGCCAAAAAAGGTTTTATCAGGCTCCGGGTTCAACATGACGAGACTGGGCGATCGACCCTTTGTCGTTACCTTAGAGAGACACCCCAAAGCGCTGCATTAGAGTTTGAAATTGAAGGACAGGTTTATCAAACGTTACTCCTACCCGATGGCGCTTCCACCACTTGTCCAAAGCAAATTACTGGGGGAACCCCTTCTTTCGAGAGAGCAGTTGGTTGCGTCCGCCTGTCAGTCTCCCAAAGAGCTTGCCCATTGCCCGACAGCGGTTGATTCGTCGGTATGACGAGAGGGGTGAGTGGATAAGCGAAAGTGTAAAAAGGAGCCAGAGCTTATGACTGTCTGATGCTCTAACTCCCCTCGTCTATGGATTCCCCTCGTCTATAGATACAGTGATAAAGCCTACTCTGCCACCATTTCTTTAAACTGCTTCCCTGCTGAGAAGGCAGGAACGGTGGTTGCAGGAATTTGGATAGTTTGTCCGGTTTGGGGGTTGCGTCCATCTCGAGCTGCTCGTTGGCGAGGCTCGAAGGAGCCAAAGCCGACCAATGTCACTTTTTCACCCGCTGCCACAGCTTCCATGATGGAATCAATTGCAGCCGATAAAACTGCATCAGCTTCCTTCTTGGTTACTTCGGCTTTGGAAGCCACTGCATCAACCAATTCACCTTTATTCATACGGTTTGCCCCTTAGGGGTACATGAGAAACGTTTTGAATTGTAGTGTATTCTTTCCAAAATGAACGTCATTTGCAGAGAAAATACCCACTTTTTTATCGAAATTGAAAATATTCCGTTACACAGAACGCACCATCCTACTGAACATACTTTCTAAACTAATGACCCATCTCAAAATTTCTACTAAAAAAGCCGAGTCGCTCAGTGCCACTCGGCTTTATCGAAATGAGTTGATCAAACGTCAGCTTTGCTCAGGTTGCTGAATTGATGCTATACACCCAAAGCAGCCTTCGCAACTTTAGCTGCCAACTCGCCCTTGGCATACTTCGCTGCATAATCTTCTAGCGAAACTTGCTTAATTTTGCTGGCGTTGCCTGCGGTGCCGAACTCTTGATAGCGATCGCTGCACACTTTTTGCATGTACTTAATCGATGGCTTGAGGAAGTGACGGGGGTCAAATTCCTTGGTGTTTTGCGCCAAGGCTTCGCGCACTGCGGCAGTAATGGCTAAGCGGTTATCGGTGTCGATGTTGATCTTGCGCACACCGCTCTTGATGCCCTTTTGAATTTCTTCAACAGGAACGCCGTAGGTTTCTGGAATGGTACCGCCGTATTGGTTGATCAGCGCTAGCAAATCTTCGGGAACGGAGGAGGAACCGTGCATGACCAAGTGGGTGTTGGGCAAGCGATCGTGGATTTCTTGAATGCGGCTGATAGCTAAAATTTCGCCCGTAGGTTTGCGGGTGAACTTGTAGGCTCCGTGACTAGTGCCGATCGCTACTGCCAAGGCATCAACTTGGGTTCTTTCGA
This sequence comes from Timaviella obliquedivisa GSE-PSE-MK23-08B, assembly GCA_019358855.1. Classification (NCBI taxonomy): domain Bacteria; kingdom Bacillati; phylum Cyanobacteriota; class Cyanophyceae; order Oculatellales; family Oculatellaceae; genus Timaviella; species Timaviella obliquedivisa. Next base: position 183,731 of record JAHHII010000007.1, read on the forward strand.
CAAAGTCAACTGCTTCATCAGGGTCGGTCAACAGCATGGAGTGATCCAACTCACCCTCAAACCCATGACCATCTTCGGCTTCGCCTTTACCCGTTTCGAGAGAACCGAGGCAACCCAGTTCACCTTCAACGCTGACTCCAATAGCATGGGCGACTTTGACGACTTCTAGAGTTGTCGAAACGTTGTAATCGTAGCTTGCAGGAGTTTTAGCGTCTGCTTGTAAGGAGCCATCCATCATGACACTGCTGAAGCCGTTCTTCATAGCAGAGTAGCAAGTGCTAGGCTCGTTGCCATGGTCTTGGTGCATGACTACAGGAATGTGAGGATAGGTTTCGATCGCCGCCAAAATTAGGTGACGGAGGAAGTTTTCACCAGCATAGTTACGAGCGCCCCGTGATGCCTGTAGGATGACCGGGCTATCCGTTTCATGTGCAGCGTACATGATGGATCGAATTTGCTCTAGGTTGTTGACGTTAAATGCAGGGATACCGTAGCCATTCTCGGCGGCATGGTCCAGCAGTAGTCGCATTGGCACTAATGCCATAAGAAATTCCTCCTAATTTGGTGTGATCAACGGGCGCTTTTAAAACACTCAATGCTTACGACAATCTTAAGACAGATTGCCCCTCAGGTGAATCTGATCTTTTTAACCTAATGATTCAACCTAAGGATTCTCAGGCTGAATCTCCCTCGATCTGTAGTAAGTCGTAATGTTAAGTATAAATGCTTAACTGCAAACTTCTGCTAAAAAATGTATCAACGTTTAGCGTAAATTGTGCCCTCAGATCCTTGTTAGAAGATGAGTGCTACCATAGCCTGAGAAGAAAAAAAGGACATAAGTAATAAGGATTGAGCGCTTCATGGTGAATGAAATAACAAAGTCAATATCCTACGCTGGAAGGGATATTAGGCTCACCGTAGGTCTGCTTGCACCGCAAGCAGGCGGTTCTGTGTTGATTGAATCGGGCGAAACGTCAGTACTAGTGACCGCTACAAGAGCTGCTGGACGTGAAGGAATTGATTTTCTACCGCTGCTCGTAGACTATGAAGAACGCCTTTATGCAGCCGGTCGGATTCCGGGTGGTTTTTTGCGGCGCGAAGGTCGTCCGCCGGAGCGAGCAACGCTGATTAGTCGGCTGATCGATCGCCCCATGCGTCCCCTTTTTCCAGGGTGGCTGCGGGATGATATTCAAATTGTTGCAACCACAATGTCAATGGATGAAGCGGTTCCGCCAGATGTACTGGCAGTTACAGGTGCTTCGATCGCCACTTTGCTAGCCGGAATTCCCTTTTATGGACCTATGGCAGCTGTCCGAGTTGGGCTAGTAGGCGATGACTTTATTATTAACCCAACCTATGCCGAAGTTGAATCAGGCGACCTAGATTTGATCGTAGCTGGCTCTCCTGATGGCGTAATCATGATTGAGGCTGGTGCAAACCAACTGCCTGAGCAAGATGTGATTGAAGCGATCGACTTTGGTTATGAAGTCGTGCGTGATTTGATTCAGGCGCAGCGCGACCTGATGGCAGAGTTGGGAATTGAGCTAGTCACTGAAGAGGCTCCCGTTGTTGACCCGACTCTAGAAGATTTTATTACCGCCCGAGCCACAGATGCAGTCAAGCAAATCCTGGCGGAGTTTGAATTAACGAAGCCTGAGCGGGATGAAAAGCTAGATGGGGTCAAGGCGACAATTGTGGATGCGATCGCCGAGTTATCTGAAGAAGATGCGATTCGGGTCGCGGCTAGTAGCAATCCTAAAGCATTAGGCAACACGTTTAAGAGCGTCACCAAAAAGCTGATGCGCAAGCAAATTGTGGACGACAATGTGCGGGTTGATGGACGCAAACTTGATCAAGTTCGTCCTATTTCTTGCCGTACTCAGGTTTTGCCGCAGCGGGTTCATGGCAGTGGACTGTTTAATCGGGGGCTGACCCAAGTCTTGTCGATCGCCACTCTGGGTACTCCTGGCGATGCCCAAGACATGGATGATCTGCATCCTGATGAGCATAAGCGCTATATGCACCACTACAACTTCCCGCCATACTCAGTTGGAGAAACTCGCCCCATGCGATCGCCTGGTCGGCGCGAAGTGGGTCACGGTGCTCTAGCAGAACGCGCTTTAGTTCCCGTCCTTCCTCCTAGAGAAGCATTCCCTTACGTTCTCCGCGTTGTTTCCGAGGTTCTTTCCTCCAACGGGTCTACCTCAATGGGTTCAGTGTGTGGCTCTACTTTGGCACTGATGGATGCAGGTGTTCCTATCACTAAGCCCGTTAGCGGTGCAGCCATGGGCTTGATTAAAGAAGGCGAAGAAGTCCGAATTTTGACCGATATTCAGGGCATTGAAGACTTCTTGGGCGACATGGACTTTAAGGTGGCTGGAACCGAAACAGGCATCACTGCCTTGCAAATGGATATGAAAATCTCTGGCTTGCCCCTAGAGACGATCGCGGCTGCCATCACTCAAGCTAAGCCTGCCCGAATGCACATTTTAGAGAAAATGCTAGAAGCGATCGACAAGCCCCGTGAAGAACTGTCGCCCTGGGCACCTCGACTCCTGACCATCAAAATTGATCCTGAGTTTATTGGCATGGTGATTGGGCCTGGCGGTAAGAATATTAAGGGCATCACCGAGCAAACTGGAGCCAAGATCGACATTCAAGACGATGGCACCGTGACGATTTCGGCAGTGGATGGGAGCAAGGCAAAACAAGCGCGCGCCATTATTGAAGGCATGACTCGTAAGCTGAGTGCAGGCGATGTCTATGTGGGTCGTGTGGTGCGGATTATTCCGATTGGCGCATTCGTAGAATTCCTGCCTAATAAAGAAGGCATGATTCATATCTCTCAGCTTGCCGATTACCGCGTGGGTAAAGTGGAAGATGAGGTGGGAATTGGCGATGAGGTGATCGTCAAAATCCGTGAAATTGATGGTCGGGGGCGAGTGAACTTGACCCGATTGGGAATTCATCCTGATGAGGCAACTGCGGCTAGAGAGGCTGCTGCTGTCTAGAACAGAAAGTTTAAGCAGAAAGTCTACCGCCGATCGCATTATTCCAACGCCCGATACATAATCACGGCATCTGCCTTCTTTCCGTCGATGAAGTTAACGGCGTTGGGAATAGTTCCAACAATCGAAAAATCTAGGGATTTCCAAAGGTTAAGGGAGGGAGTATTGGTCGAGAAAATGACATTGAACATGACGGCGGTATAGCCTTTAGCACGGGCGATCGCCAGCATCGTTTCTCCCATATATCGTCCAATCCCCAGCCCTCGCGCTGAAGGTTGTACAATAAATCCAGCATTGCAGATATGGCTGCATCGTCCGGGGAAGTTAGGTCTAAGATAGAACGCTCCCCAAATCTTCTCTCTCAAGTTTGTTCTTCCTGCCGAATCGTCCACTAACCTGACGACAAATGTATCTTGACTCATCCAGTAAGCTGCAAACTCCTCTTCACTCAATGGCTGCGCTTGCGGATAGGTTTGTCCTTCAATGATGACTATGTTAAGCAATGCTCTAACATCTTCTTTTTCATCCCCACTCATTTCGTCGAGCTCAATTCGAGTGCCGTCTTTAAGAGTTGTCTGAATCGGTAATTGCATTGTCTCGTCTTCCTGAATCTCACCGTTGTTCTCTAATCTCAGACCGCTCTAAGGATTTAGACCCAGCATGGCAATTCTACACGGCAGTTGGATTTCCCAATCTCAGGCTTCCGAAGCTGCGGAGCATTTCTTTGTTTGGGGAGAAACCTGGCGCAGAATTGACCCCATCGAGATCCCGATCGCATCTTCCAGTATTCCTCATCCCTTTGCAATGGCTGAGGAGGAATTGCGGGAGTTACTGCGATCGCTCCACGCCGCTCAATCTCTCACCTGGGATGTTGCCGAGTTTCCGCTGCAAGAATTAGTCGCCGCCGGACAACCTGGCACTCGTAAACGGAAGACAGCACCCCTCGCTTCTGCGGAGGCTTCTAGGCGATGGCAGGCGATCGGGTTTACGGTTCCCACTCAACGGTTTGAGAATACTGCTCTTCCTCAGCATTCTGCCTCCAGCGAAGAAGATGCTCATCTTTCTTTAGATCTGTTCTCATGGCAAGTTCAGGGGATACGGCTAACGGCGATCGAAGCATTGCAGTTTCTCCAATCTCTTCCCTTAAGCTCGGTTTTAGATGATGAGAATTCTTGGCTAGGCGATGACTTGCGGTTCTGGTCACACATTGCGCGATGGCAGTTAGATTTGTCGGCACGCGCCAAGTTTTTGCCAATTTTAGAAAACGGGGTTGTGCGGTGGCAAGTGTTGTTAGATAGCGCGATCGATCAGGCACATTTTGATCGATTTTGTCGGCAGATGCCAGGAGCTTGTCGGGCGTATGGAACGACTGCGGATCATGATTCAGAACTTGATGTCTCGATCGCGCCGTCGCAAGGGTTAATTTTTGATTTTTTGAACAGCACGATCGCGGCACAAGTTCGGGCGATCGCTGTCCAAACGCCAGTGCCAAGCGCGATCCCCAAAGATTTGCCCCTACGCGAATGGCTGCAAGCGTTAGGACAAAAATCAATGGAGGAAAAAAGTGAGCGCCTAGAGTCTGCTCTAGCTCAATGGATTGAGCCACTTCAGCAGCATCTCACCCCACAACTTGCCTCTTTCCGCACCTGTTTTTATCTGAATCCGCCTGCACCCGGACAGAGCGAATGGATGTTGGAATACTTTTTACAGGCGATCGATGATCCAGAATTTTTAGTTGGCGCTCGCACAGTTTGGAATAACCCCGTTGATCACCTTAAGTACATGGGGCGATCGATCGAACAACCTCAAGAAAGCTTGCTGGCAGGTCTGGGGTTAGCTTCTCGTCTGTATCCGTTGATAGAACCTAGTTTGCATGTGCCGCAGCCCCAGGCTTGTCGGCTGAACCCGATGCAGGTTTACGAGTTCCTTAAGTCAATGGCTTGGCGGTTGCAAGACAGTGGATTTGGCGTAGTTTTGCCGCCCAGTTTGTCTAATCAGCAGGGCTGGGCAAACCGTTTGGGGCTAAGAGTTCAGGCAGAAACCCCAACTCTCAAGAAAAATCAGCGCTTGGGCTTGCAGAGCTTGCTGAATTTTAAGTGGGAACTGACCATCGGCGGACAGCGCTTATCGAAAGCAGAGTTCGATCGCTTGGTCGATTTGAATTCGCCCCTCGTTGAGATCAACGGCGAGTGGGTAGAGCTACGGCAGCAAGATGTTAAAGCAGCACAGACTTTCTTTGAGAGCCGCAAAGATCAGATGGCGCTTTCTTTGGAAGATGCCCTGCGGATTAGTACGGGCGATACGCAAATGGTCGAAAAGCTCCCAGTAGTAGGCTTTGAGGCAAACGGTGCCCTGCAAGAACTGATTAATGCGCTGACTTCAGGCAATCAAAATGTAGAGGCGATCGCCATTCCTGATACCTTTCAAGGGGAGTTGCGTCCATACCAAGTGCGAGGTGCATCCTGGCTGGCGTTTCTAGAGCGCTGGGGCTTGGGCGCTTGCTTAGCAGACGATATGGGATTGGGCAAAACAATTCAACTGATTACCCTAATGCTACACCTAAAGGCTGAAGCGGTCTTAGAGCATCCGACGCTATTGGTTTGTCCCACTTCTGTGCTCGGCAATTGGGAGCGAGAACTGAAAAAGTTTGCGCCTAGCCTAAAAGTGATGCTGCACCATGGCGATCGTCGTCCTCAGGGCAAAGCGTTTGCCAAAGTCGTCAAGGGTCAAGATTTAATTATTACCAGTTACTCCCTGGTTCATCGAGATACGAAAGACCTGCAAACTGTCAAATGGCAAGGCATTGTGCTGGATGAAGCACAGAACATCAAAAACTCAGAAGCCAAGCAATCCCAAGCCGTCCGCCAACTCGAAACCCAGTTCAGGATTGCTTTAACGGGCACCCCCGTTGAAAACCGCCTGTCCGAACTCTGGTCAATTCTCGATTTCCTAAACCCTGGCTACTTAGGACCGCGCAACTTCTTCCAGCGGCGGTTTGCTATTCCCATTGAGCGCTACGGCGATACGGCTTCATTACAGACCTTACGCGGACTCGTTCAGCCCTTTATCCTCCGTCGTCTTAAAACCGATCGCTCCATCATTCAAGACTTGCCTGATAAGCAAGAAATGACGGTATTCTGCGGTTTGACGGCAGAGCAGGCGGCTTTATATCAGAAATTAGTCGATCAATCTTTGGTCGATATTGAATCAGCAGAGGGAATCCAGCGCCATGGGTTAATTTTGGCGTTGCTAGTGCGATTGAAGCAAGTTTGCAATCATCCAGGTTTACTGAAAGGCGGTTCCCCCAAAGGTGAATTGGGAGACACAGCGCTTCAGGTGCATTCAGGAAAGTTGCAGCGTTTGGAAGAAATGCTTGAAGAAGTTCTCGCAGAGGGCGATCGCTGTCTGATTTTTACGCAGTTTGCCGAATGGGGAAAATTGCTTCAGGCTCATCTGCATCAACGCTTCAACCGAGAAGTGCTGTATCTCTATGGCAGCACTTCTAAAAAGCAGCGCGAAGAAATGGTCGATCGCTTTCAAAACGATCCCCAGGCGCCCCGCATCTTTATTCTTTCCCTTAAAGCGGGTGGTGTGGGCTTAAACCTGACTCGTGCCAACCATGTCTTCCACTTCGATCGCTGGTGGAACCCGGCAGTCGAAAATCAAGCCACCGATCGCGTCTTCCGAATTGGACAAACCCGCAACGTGCAGGTGCATAAGTTTGTTTGCACTGGCACCTTAGAGGAGCGCATTCACGAACTGATTGAAAGCAAAAAGGCGCTGTCTGAACAAGTAGTTGGCGCAGGCGAAAGCTGGTTGACGGAATTGGGAACCGATCAGCTACGGAGCTTGCTACTGCTCGATCGCACGGCAGTGATTGAAGATTAGGCAACTAATTTGGTGCAGACCGCTCAAAGCTATCTCAAGCCTGGTATTTTTTAGTATCCTGCTGTCGCACCCATTGGCGAAAGTTGATTTCTGCAGCTACTTCGTCGAGTAAAGCTGTTTCTAAAAACTGGTAGAGATCAGTTTTCTCCGTAATGGGAAATATGGGTGAGCGATCGCACTCGACATATCTCCCATCTTGCAGCTTCAGGATATTCCATAGATGACCATTAAACCGCCAAAACTCTTGCACGCCCATCATGGCATAGAGCGTGTTTTTATTGAGATCCGTATTAGTAATATCGACTTCTACGACTAAATCGGGCGCTGGGTCAACATTCAAGTTAATTTCATGATCAGCCACTAAAGAGCAGTTTTGGATGTAGTAACCATTATCTGGCTCTGCACTTTTGAGTAAATCTTCTCGCTCTAATGTGGTCGATCCCATTGTCTTGATTTTCATTCCCATCTCAACCACAAGAATCAAGATAAACCGCTCAATCAATCTTGCAAAGCGCTCATGTCCTTCCAAGGGCATGGTAATTTCTAGCACTCCATTATCGTAGGTAAAACGGGCATGAGTGCGCTCAGTTAGCAAACATTTAACCTGTCGAAAGGAGTGCCAGTCGAGATCTCGAAAAGTCAAACGCTTTTCACCGATGAGTTTGGGAGGAGGGCTGAACAGCATCAAAATTACCGCTCTTTACTTGGAGCTTATTTTAGCTTGTAACTAGCAGCTTGTCGTTTAACCGTTTTTCAGCCCCCCATTCCTGGAATTAATCCAGAACTTAATCGCTTTAACGCCCGATTCGCCACATCGGCGTAGCGCAATTCGCCACACAGCACTTTAGCCATTTTCTCAGAGGCAGAAGGACGTTTGATTCCTACCTTGTACGCTACGCCAGGAACCCGATAGAACACGCTTGCGAGCCGTTGCGCCCACGCCATATCCTCACCCCATTCGGTGTTGATAATGTTGGTGTATTCCTCTAGAGCGTTGGCGTTCCCCGCGATCGCCCCATCAATTGCCTCTGCCGCTTTAACTCCTGTAAAAATTGAAGGACGAATTCCCTCAGCAGTCATCGGATCAACCACACAGGCAGATTCTCCGACCAGCAGCGCGTTCTGAGTATGCAGCTTTTGGTTCCCATCCCATAAACAGATAGGATGCCCGTACTGTTTGGTCGTTTTCATATCGATGCCAAATAAGGTGGCGTATTCTGCCAAAATGGCTTTGAAGTCTTGCTTTTGGTCGCCCCCCCGGAAGGTGCCGATGCCAATCGAGTAACCATCAGCTTTAGGAAAATTCCAAATATAGCCATTTTTGACCATCCCAAACTCAAAGTGAACGGCTTGAGTCCCGGTAATTTGTGCCGAAGCTTCAGCTTCCAGCGCCCCGGCAAGACGGCGTTTGCGGTCTTTAAACCCTAGCCAATTTGCCATCATGCCTTTAGCGCCATCGGCAGCCACAAGGTAGCGACCTTCAACGGCACCATCAGCGGTATTAACTAGCCAGCGATCGCCCTGCCACTGAATCCCCTTAACTTCGGTGCTGTCTCTTAGCTCTGCGCCTTGCTCCTGAGATTTTTGCACCAGAAAATGATCAAAATGATCGCGCCGCACCAGCCAAATCGGTTCCGTATTTTCCAGGTTGGCATCGACCGGATCGCCCATTTTCCAGGTAAAACGAAGGGACGAGACTTTGAGAGAAATGACGGGCGAGAAATCAAAGTCAAACCATTGGGCGACTTGAGGCGAAACACCGCCGCCGCAGGGCTTGTAGCGAGGTAAAGACTCTTTTTCTAGAATGAGGACAGAGCGTCCTTTTTTTGCTAGATGGTAGGCGGCAGAACCGCCTGCTGGCCCCGCGCCCACAATAATGCAGTCGTACATTCAGCTTCACTCCTAAGTGCGCCAAGTTTACTCGGTTTTTTGCAACTGCCCTCTTCCTACGGAAAAGGGCGGTTCCAACCGGAAAGTTTTCAAAAGGATTAAGTACCCTTCACATTTAAAGCGTCATAATGTCCTTCTCTTTTTCACCTAAGACTTGGTCAACCTTGCTAACATACTTATCGGTCAATTTTTGGATGCCGTCTTGCAAATCACGGGATTCATCTTCAGGCAAGTCGCCCGCTTTTTCTTGTTTCCTGACTGCATCAACGGCATCTCGGCGGATGTTGCGGATGGAAACTTTGCCCTCTTCGGCAAATTTGGCGGCAACTTTGACCAGTTCTTTACGCCGATCGCTCGTTAAAGGCGGAATATTGAGCCGAATGGTAGAACCATCGTTGTTGGGCGTTAAACCAATGTCAGACAGAGAAATCGCTTTTTCGATGAGTGCCATCGCGCTGCGATCGTAGGGCTGAATGGTAATGGTACTAGAGTCAGGGGTGTTGATGCCCGCAAGCGACTTCAGCGGGGTTGGAGTGCCGTAATATTCTACAGAGATGCGATCGAGGATGGCGGCATTAGCGCGCCCAGTACGAATCGTATTGAAGGAGCGTTGAGTAGACTCAACTGCCTTCTGCATATGGCTTTCAACTTCAGATAATTTCACAAGACTCTCCCACGAACGTTCCAATTGATTCCCCTAGCAAAGCTCGACGCACATTTCCTGGAACAGAGAGGTCGAACACAATAATAGGGATATGATTATCTTTACACAGAGAGATCGCCGCTGTATCCATCACTCGCAAATCTTGGGTGATGGCATGATTAAAGGTCAAGCTTTTATAGCGTTTAGCATTAGGGTTGACCTTCGGGTCTGAGTCATAGACCCCATCAACCTTAGTGGCTTTGAAAACTACCTCAGCATTAATTTCTGCCGCTCTGAGGGCTGCGGTAGTGTCGGTTGTGAAGAAGGGATTGCCTGAGCCTGCACCAAAAACGACGACTCGACCTTTTTCCAGGTGACGGATGGCGCGACGGCGAATGTAAGGTTCTGCGACTTCTTTCATTTCGATCGCAGACATTACGCGGGTGGGAACGCCATCGCGCTCTAGAGCATCTTGAATCGTCATGGCGTTCATGACGGTCGCGATCATGCCAATATAGTCTGCGGTTGCCCGATCCATCCCAGCGGCTGCGCCTTTGACCCCTCTAAAAATATTGCCTCCCCCAACTACAATCGCAATTTCTACGCCCTGTTTTGCAATGTCTTTCACTTCTTGGGAAATGCCTTGAACAATGATAGGGTCGATTCCGTAGGCGAGATCGCCCATCAATGCTTCACCGCTTAGTTTCAGCAAGATCCGCTGGTAAGTTAAGCCCATGTAGTGTTGGTTCTTCTAGCTCTAGAGTTCTCATTCAACTAAAAGATAACAGCAGAAAGATATTTTGCAAAACTGTGGGGCTTTATACGCCCGTTTTTGTAACGTGAACTTGATTAGTGAGTTGCTACCTCTTACTGAAACTACTTGCGCCATTTAACAGAGCAACCGATCGCACTCGTTGCTGAATTTACAATGGTTTGATTAGACAGGAGTTGGGCGATCGCATCCCTGGCGTAATTGACTTTAACTGCGCCTGGATTTTGCGGATTGTCATCCACTGCACCGTTGTAGCAAATAATACCAGAGCGATTGATAATGAATATTTCGGGAGTGCGTTCGGCGGCAAAACTCTGGGCGACATCTTGCGTAACATCTCGCAAATAAGGAAAGTTAAGACTTTTTTCTTGAGCGAAAGTTTTCATCTTTTCAAAACTATCAGCGGGGTATTGCTGCTCGTCGTTGGCATTGATACCAATTAGGGTGAAGCCCTGGCTTTGGAAGTCAGTTTGAATTTGCTTGAGCCGATCGACATACAGATGAACGTAAGGGCAGTGGTTGCACATCATGACTACCCCCACCGCCTGGAATTTCTCCAGGTATCGAGCCAAGTGGTGTACGGTATCATCAATTCCAGGGATCTCGAAATCTGGCGCGTAGTGACCAATTTTTTCCATCATTGCCTCTTGCTCTTGAGTAGATGACCAAAATCCAACCGCCATACTAGCCTAAGCCGCGTGTATTCTGCTAAAACCCATTCTGTTAACAGCCTCTTGCTCACCTTTATAGCTTCTAAGCACAAGTTCAATGCAAGTTCCTATTCGTAAAGACCTGGTGCTACTTGGCGGTGGTCATAGCCATGCGATCGCGCTCAAACAATTTGGTATGAATCCTGTTGCGGGTGTGCAACTGACGCTGATTACAGATGTGTCGCACACGCCCTACTCTGGAATGTTACCGGGGTACGTTGCCGGACTGTATGACTTTGATGCTTGCCATATTGATCTGCGTCCATTGACCCAGTTTGCACAGGTGCGAATGATTGTGGATCAGGCAATAGGATTTAATGACGTGACCCATGAGGTGCTGTTGCAAGACCATCCGCCGATCGCCTTTGACTTACTTTCGATTGACATTGGCAGCAATCCGGCAGCAATAACAGTTCCAGGTGCGGCAGAATATGCGATCGCCGTCAAGCCAATTTCGCAGTTTTTAACGCGCTGGGATCAGCTAGTGGCGGAGACGACTCAAAATCCTGAACGGTCAATTAAGGTAGCGATCGTAGGCGGTGGAGCCGGAGGCGTAGAGTTAGCGTTTAATATCCAGGCACGGCTCCTGAGGATTTTAAGTCAAGCGGGACAGCCAACCTCTCACCTGGAATTGCATTTGTTTCATCGGGGCGATCGCCTTTTGCCAGAACGTCATCTGGGGGTGAGTCGTCAAGTTCAAAAGCTGCTGGCACAGCGGGGCGTTCACATTCATTTGCAGCAATCGGTTACAGAGATCAAGGCAGCATCGGTTCACTGTGAGTCGGGGTTGACAGTGGCGTGCGATCGCATTTTCTGGGTGACCCAAGCGGCGGCGGCTCCCTGGCTGAAAGCGTCTGGATTAGCCACAGATGAGCGGGGCTTTATTTTAGTGAACGATCAGCTTCAGTCAATTTCTCATCCGCAAATCTTCGCGGCGGGGGATGTGGCGACGATGGTTCACCAGGCTCGACCCAAGGCTGGGGTGTTTGCCGTGCGACAGGGCAAACCTTTGGCAGAAAACTTACGGCGCGCTGTGCAGATACCGCAAGGGTCGCTTTTATCCCAGCCGTTGAAGTCTTTTGTGCCGCAGAAGGACTTTTTGATTTTACTCGGAACGGGCGATCGTCGGGCGTTGGCATCTTGGGGTGCAGTGCGGCTACCGCTTCATCCGTGGCTTTGGCGCTGGAAAGATGGCATCGACCAAAAGTTTATGGATCAGTTTCGGAATTTGACGATGGAAAGCCGGGAGAATCAGCCATCGGTAGAGATGCCAATGCACTGTGCTGGCTGTGCCTCTAAGGTGGGTGGGGCAGTGCTGGGGAAGGTGTTGGCGCGGCTTGGATCAGGGCGGGTTGAGCGGGATGATGTGTTAGTGGGGTTAGCGCCAACAGATGATGCAGCAGTGGTGACGGTTCCGCTAGGAAAGGTGATGGTGCAGACGGTTGATCATTTTCGGGCGTTGGTTAATGATCCGTTTTTATTTGGGCAGATTTGCGCCAATCATTGTCTGAGCGATTTGTTTGCAATGGGGGCAATGCCGCAGAGTGCCTTAGCGATCGCCACTCTCCCGTATGCCTCAGAACTGAAACAAGAGGAAATGCTCTACCAGCTTTTATCAGGCACCCTTAAAGTCCTCAATCAATCTCAGGCAATGCTAATAGGTGGGCACACCACAGAAGGAGCAGAGCTTTCTTTAGGTCTGTCGTGCAATGGTTTAGCTGATCCTGAAAAAATTTGGCGTAAAAGCGACATGAAGCCGGGACAGGTTTTAATTTTAACGAAGGCGCTAGGGACAGGCACTCTGTTTGCGGCGGATATGCGACTGCAAGCCAAAGGACGATGGATTGAGGCGGCGATCGCATCTATGCTACTTTCCAACCAAGGTGCAGCAGAGTGTTTGCGAACCCATGGTGTTACGGCTTGTACGGACGTAACAGGGTTTGGGCTATTAGGACATTTGGTAGAAATGGTACGGGCTTCTAACGTGGCAGTAGAGCTACAGATTGACGCGATCGCCGTATTGCCAGGTGCCTACGAAACTATTCAAAAAGGAATTCTCAGTTCTCTCCATCCACAAAACTTACAAGTTGCTTCATGCATTCACAATCTCGGTCAGATTGAATGTCATCCGCTGTATCCGCTGCTGTTCGATCCGCAAACATCGGGCGGACTATTAGCAACAGTTCCAGCAGAACAAGCGATCGTTTGTCTCAAGGCTCTACACTCAGCCGGATATACAGAAAGCCGAGTAGTCGGAAAAGTCATTCCGCTGTCGGATTTTCCACCTGTAACCTTTACGCTAAGCTGATGTGCTGCTGAAGCATCGATTGATTCTTTCCTTTGCCTGTGTCTATTTTTCAGAGCCTGAGCACGGTGCCTAGAACATCAGTTGTCCCTTCTCAAACCTCATTAATTAACTGGTAGATGTACAAATTTGTACCGGGTCTACGAACATTTTTAAACCCAGAAAAAGGCAGGTAAAAAGCATCTTGTTGATCAAAACGGTTCTGGGGATCATCAATTTCCATTGCCTCAAACGATCGCTTGAGAACATAGGATTTTTGAATAGTTTCAGCAATGCTTGCCTCTAAACGCTCTTCTGAATCAACAGCATTTTCTTGCACAATGATAAAATCAGGCAGTCTGTTCTGAGGCTCTTGGGCAAAGTAAAACCCATTTTCATTGAAATCATAATCCCATTGGAGATAGTACTCTACTTCATCATTCTGTATCGACTGAAGCTGAGCTATTAAAGATTTTGAACCATTGATTTGAGGTGATTTTAATTGTTCAATGACCTGCCTAAGCGATCGATCTGGCATGACTTGACCATAGATAAGACCCGTTTGATAAATTGAGCTATTCTGAGACGCATTTTGACGCAACCATTCAGCCGCCTCGACCCGATTATCTAAAGTGGCGAACAGGCGATCGGATTGGGCGACCGCCTGAGCCGACTGAAAAATGATCAGAGTGGTCAATAAGAGGGCTAAAGATTTCTCTGGCGATCGCATGGGTAACTGCTTGAGTAACTGCCATTTAGACAACTGTTCAATTAGCATCGTCACAAAAATTGCAGCCGTCATACAAGCAAAGGGTACAACCGGAACCATGTACCGCGATGGTACGACAAAGCTACTTCCCACCAGGAGATAATAGGTCGCTGGAAACGATAATAAAATGGTTGCCCGGATGATATTGAGCTTGAACGCTGCAATGATGCCCAGCAGTGCGGCAACAAACAAACACCAGCCTAAGCCCAGCGGCAATGTAAACTGAAAGTGATATCCTAATCCTGTTCCTAAGTAACGATCAGGGGTGCTTTGGGTAGCAGAGTGAATCACGCTGGAAAACTCTGCCACAAAAACTTTAGGATCGAGCAGTGCGAACGGAGTGCCAACAAAAAAAGCAGCTAAGAACCCCCCGAAAAAGGTAAAAAGATGAGGCTCTAGTAAGGCGGCAAAGAACTGAAAAGCCTTTACTAAAACAGATAACGTTAGAGACGATCCTCCCAGAATACTCAGTATTTTTTGAAGAGCAGGTAAGCGTTCAGGGTTCTCAAGGTTGCCATCAACAGTGAGGTATTGGGTAACGAAGTCGGGTGTTAGAGCGATCGCTCCCGTCAATAAAATTACCCCTACTAGAACCAGTCCTACCTGGGTAGAACGAACTAAACTACGATTATCAACGATCTTGCTTTTCCAGCCTTTCTGCTCTTGAATGACCTTCAGCGAATGCGCGATTAGTAAGGTTCCAATTAAGGGCAATGACGTATATTTTGTAGAGAAAGCAAGCCCTGAGAAAATGCCAGCATACAGATAGGTTTGAAAGGCAGCTTTAGCCGATTGATCGGTTTCAGAGATCTGAAGAATGAACAAAACCGCAGTGACTATCAGGAAAGTTTGGACAACATCTGTAACACCAAAGTGAGAGTTGCGGACATGAAGATATGTCAGGCTGAGGAATAATGATGCGATCGCTGCTGCTTGTCGATCAACCAACTTTTGAATCATTAAATAAACGACTGCGATCGTCATCACACCAAAGCTTAAAGACAAACATCGGTTAATCAAATAAAGATGACTGGGATCATAAATAAATTCACGAATTAAATCGTCAGTAGATACATAGCTGCCAAACAGATGACCTATGCCATAATACGCTCCATAAACCCCAAACAACAAATACATGTATAACGTGGGATAAATGAAAAAGTGAGGATTAAGATCACCAGAGAAAAACCCAAGCGATCGCGAAATGAGTGCGGTTTCGTCGGGGCGACATTCGGTATGAGGTAGCCCAAAGTTGAGTCCCCAGACCCGAACGATCACTCCAATCAGAAGAATCGTAGGCAAAACCCAGCCTGTTTCTTTAACTTTATCCATCTTCGCTATCACCATAGCTTTTTATAAATTACCCAGAACTGATCAGTTGCAGGATAAGGAATGGCAACCCGATTTGGAACAAAGGCTAGGAGTAGCAGCGCTAACTTAGCTAATAAGGAACCCTTTTTTTGTCGAAGTGAAAATTTAGCATGGGCGGCATTGATCCATTTGCGGGGTTTACCCCGTACCACTTCTTGAAACCCATATTGTGCCGCTAGCCGTTTCAAATCCTTGGGTGAAAACCAATGTAAGGTGCTGGGTGGATGATAGACCTGCCAATTTTCTCCTAAAAGCCGTGCTTTGAGGCTATCCCGGTTGCCTGTTTCAATGAGCCAGAACCCTTTAGATTGGGTGGCTTCGGCAGCAATGCGAAACGCTTCTTGAACATTGGTAAAATGAGCGATGACTTGGATAAAAGTAATCAGGTCGTATTTTTCGGTCGTCCGAAATTCTTCCATCGTGTCTTGCACCACACGCAGCCCAGATTTCTTAGCCTGCTCTGCCATATCAGCATTAGGTTCAATGCCACTGCCTTTCCAGTCGCGATCGATAAATCCTTGTAAAATAAATCCCGCCGCTGCCCCTACGTCTAAAATCCGTCCAGGTCTTTTAAAGTATCGACTCATCAGTTGAGCGTAGTGCTGTCCCTTGAGCTTGAGAAACCTTGCCTCACCCAGATAATCGGCATAGTCCTCTTCTTTTCCTGGCAAGTGAGGCTCATCGATAGGCTTTGGTCGAGGCTCCATCTCAACAAATTGATGGGCGCAAACTTGGCAACGTCGGATCGTGTAATGATTAATAGCTAGGAAGTTTCGAGTGGTGCTATTGCAAACTGGGCAAGTTTTTATAGCCCGATCGGGAGTCACTGTCATGATTTTATGAAGGTGAAAAAGCTGAATGAATTAATAGGCTGATACTAAGCTGATACTAAGGACGGAACCAAGGGCTGAGGAGTTAGCAACTGTAGCATTTTGCGTTGGGTGCGCCAATAAACGTCTTCCATGAGGCTATGGCAAAATTCTCCATTGCGCCCAATGGTGTGCAGTCCTTCTACACCAGTAGAATGTTCGAGATGCTGTCGAGTTTGCTCGTACTGATTGAGAAAGACAGGATAGGCAATGGGAGTCCGCAGCACGCGACAGCCTTGGTATCTCTGTGCTGCACTAGGAATAATAGGCTTGAGATGTTCGAGACAGAGCTTGCCGAGGCTGTCATCATCCATTCGCCAAATTTCATCGCCCACTTCACAGCCAATATCAACTGTAATTAAAGTCTTACCAGAGGGTGCAAGCCAGGGCATGGATAGGGCAGTTTCGGTGAGTCGGAAAAATGGAAACGCTGATTCAGGTGTCCAAAGGACAGTGTCTTTGAGTAGACCTCGACCTTCAAAGCGCATGTTGACAAAGCTCATAGGGCGATAGCGAAACTTTGAAAGCGGCTGAAGAGCATCGGTGCCCTTAACCATTTTTGCTAGAAGGTGGCAAGGGGCAGTGCTAATTACGGCTGAAACCGCTTGCTCTCTACCATTGACGCGGATAGATTGAACGCGCGCGGCTCCGCCGTTACCGCAAGGGTCGCCCTCCACATTAATTTCTTCCACAGGCGACTCTAGACGAATGGCATCTTCTAGCCCAGTTGCCAACCGCTGACAAAGCAACCCCACGCCCCCCTCAGGATAAACGTGCCACACGTGGGAATTTTCTGAAACTTCGTGGCTATAGCCACAGGCAACGGCTCGACCAGTTAGATAGCTAGCTGTTTTAAGCTTTAAAGTTTGACCAATGGTGTTTTGCAGTTTGCTGCCTACTGACGCGGAAAGTTCTGAGGCAGATACACCCGACCAAGCCTCTAAGAGTGGAATAGCAACCTCGTTGGCTAGGGTTTTACCGTAGTTAGCACGGAACCACTCTGCTGCTGAGCTATTCATTCGCTCTACGTTCGTAGGCAAGACCTTACTGGCAAGTCCACTGGCAAAGTAACGAGGATTTTGCAGCAGTCCAAAGGGGTAGCTATAGGTTTTACCGCCCACAAGAACGCTTTCACCATGGTATTTAACATCACGGCACTGTGCGCCAATACCGATCGCTGCTGCCAGTCGATTAGTAATGAAGTGTGCGCCAAAGTCATAGGTAAATCCATCGGTGTCATGAAAGCTAGAAGCGAGTCCAGCAATTTTTTTACCAGCTTCGTATAGGATAAAAGGAACCTGGTGTCGTCTTAAAAAAGCTGCTGCAGTTAATCCGGCTGAACCGCCACCAATAATGGCGATCGGTTTCTGTTTAGAATAAGAATTTTGAGTAGGGTAGGACATAGAAAGCACTGATGAATGGTTGCAACCTGAAGAATCATTTTAGGGTTAAATAAGTTTAGAATTAACGTTAATGCGATCGCTTTAGGACGGCTCTCATTAACGCCCCTCGTCCCATCCATTGTTGCACTTGATCGAATAGGGTAAACACGCCTAATGACAGGGTTGAACTGAGGCTGAACTGGTTAATCAGCCACTGGGGCGCTTGGCGATCGACCAGGGCATTGCGGATGGAGTAGACCCAGTTGACGGGGCTGATAATCGTTGTTAATGTCTCAATTTCTAAACCTGTTTTTTGGGCGATCGCCGCCATCGTTGCCGAGTTAAACAAATTCCAATGGCGAGGAAAGTGATACCCGCCCCAATGCCGAGTGCGCGATAGTTGAAAATCTAAGGTATCGGTGTTGTCGGTGACAATAACCAGTCTACCGCCTGGTTTAAGCAGCGCTCGCACCGCTCTTAACACAGCCGTAGGATCATCCACATGCTCGATCGTAGCGATCATAAATGCCAGGTCGTAGCTAGACTGAGGCAGATCTAAATTTTGGACGATGCCTTGATGAATTTTTAGTCCCTTGCGTCTGCCCATTTCAACGGCGCGATCGTTGGGTTCAATGCCTTCTAATCTCCAACTTTTTTGCCCAAAATCTTGTAGCAAACTTAAATGAAACCCGTCGCCACAGCCCACATCAAGAATCCGGGCATCCTTCTTTAATCCTCGGCAACAATCCAACAGGCGGCTAGCTTCTAGCTTGCAGCGAACTTTGTAAACAAAACCATAGCGTTCTGCCGAAAATTCAAAGGCGTGATAGTCGGCTGGATAAATGCGATCGAGTTCGGTAAGGGCGGGGCGAGGATTGAGATAGACTAAGCCACAGCGTCGGCAACGGACTGCTAAAAAAGTGTCAGGACTGGTGCGATATTCAAAGTCTTCTCCGACCCCAAGAGGTTCGGCATCGTCGACATCGCAGATGCAGCACTTGACCAACTCCAAGGTTAGTGGATCTGTGGAACCGGGGCGACAGGCGGCTCCAAAGCGCGGGAGAAGTTGTTTAACCATAGGTAGAGACAAAGGGGCTAAAGAATCTAGCTGACTAGGATTACCGGGCACCAACGGGAGTTCTGTCTTGAGGAATTAGGGTCGGCAAGGCTCCAGAAACAAGCCGAGCATGTTGACCCACGGTGCGGACAGTGAACTGACGAGACAAGAGTTGCAGCGATCGCTTCAAAACCCGCAGCTTTTTGTAACTGGGTTGGTTCATTGCCGGAAAAAACCCTAACTCAGGTACATCTTCACAGCCTAGAAAATCTAGTGGGTGCAGCAGCATGGAGGGCTGGGTGCCAGTCGTCTTGCAGAGCCACAGCGCAATTCTAAAATACAAGAGCGCCAAACTCGGAGAAAACCCGCTGATAAAGAGGAGGTAGCTAAAGTGAATGGGCACCTTAAAAATGGGCATGGTAGTCACCGGAATTTCGGTGAGGCGCTCATTGCCCAAACGCCATTGGTAGGGCTTCAGCGGCTGAAAGCCATCTTTGAAGCTCCCAAAGAGCGCCTTTCGTTTTTGCCGCTCTTCTTTGCTCATCTTGCTGGTCATAAAATAATAGGCTCTAGCCAGCGGCCCTAGAAAAGTGGGAAATGTCGAAGCGTCATACTGATAACCTCGGCGCTTCAAAACTTTGAGAACGGCGGGAGAAAAGCTGTAGCCAGGACCCCGAAAGCCAACCGGATGTTGCCCCGTGACTCGCTCAATGTGCTCTTCAGCGATCGCAATTTCCTGTTCAATTTCAGCTTCAGAATACAAGTGCAACCAAGACTCGTGGTGAAAAGAATGATTACCCACTTCATGCCCTGCTAAGGCGATCGACCGAATCGCACTTGAGTTTTTGGCGAGGGCAGCATCCTGTCCCACAATGAAAAATGTGATGGTCAAGTTGAGTTCCCTAAACATTTCTAGGGCGCGGGGAACCATGAGATCAAGGTATGACGGAAATTGATCCCAATTGGGATCACCATGGATCTTCATATAAGACCATTGGTTGTCGAGGTCGAGCGATAGACTGGCGATCGGCTTCCGGTTCATAAATGTTTCTCCCTGTCGTATTCTGTTGTCATCCTTAAACCATCGTGCCCTGAGGCGATCGTAGGCTTAGCAGGTCAGCGGCAGCGTTCTCGGCAAGCTGTACCGTTTCATTCACATTCAGCGTCCCATTGAGAATGTGGGCAGAGTTAATGATATGAACTCCGGGCGTTGACAGATGCATGGGGGGTAAGTTCTTGGAATAGTTCAACGTTGAGATCGCTACCACGTACTTCACCCGTGAAACTCGAAAACTTAGAATGTCCTCCCGGTTGAAATGGGGATACATGATTTCTAAAGCTCTAACAAAGGTTTCCTCGATCTCATCGTCGGTTAAGTTAAAGGCTGGATCATTCGGAACGACGTACTTGGGCAGGTAAACTAACGTTCTGCCATTGAAGTATTTGGGATCAACTAACGTGGTCATCTCAATGATGCCAGTGAAGGGTACCCAATCATCGGTGATGTTGGTAACGTAGTAGGGCGAAAGGGGTTGCTTCAAGAGTAAGGAAGCACAGATGATGCCCTGGTACTGAATGCCTTTGAGTCGATCGCGCTCATCTTGAGTGAGATCCTGACAAATTTCTGCGGCGATCGGGGCAGCAGCCGTAATCACCACTTGGTCAAAAGTGTCCTGATAGCCATCACAAAACTCTATTTTTACCTGTCCAGTAGATGGCTTACTAACTCGTTGGGCAATAGAGCGAAGACGTATTTTTACTCCTTCTTCTGCCAGCACCTGCCCAAATCGCTGCAAAATTCGGGCATATCCACCCAGCAGGTAGCCAAACATTTCTTTCTTTAGCCCTGTTCTTCTGGCTGCATATAATCGGGCGATGGTTGACCAAATAAATGAGGCAGAGGCTTTTTGATAATTCTCGCCCAACTTCGCCCGCAGCAACGGCAGCCAAATTTTATGAAACGTACGCTGTCCCGACCAGCGCTTCAGCCAATCGGTTACGGGAATGGTTTCTAACTTTTTCCAATTCTTGATGCGTGAGCCATAAATAATGGTGAAAGCCAATCGCAGTTTATCAATTAACCCTAAGGGAGGAAAGCGGAGAAACTCTAAAGAGCTAGACATAGAGTAGAGTTGCCCATCTGTATAGAAGCCAGTTTTGGTTTCTACCCATTGCATGTCTTGCTCTAAATCGAGTTCTTTGAGGAGCGATCGCACGCACCCATCTGACAGTAGCGTCACATGGTAGTGCTTATCCCACACAAAATCACCCAATTGCCAGGCGCTTGCTAATCCTCCTAGTTGCCCTGCCCCTTCAAAGAGGGTCACCTGCTTGCCATTTTGCGCCAGTCGATGGGCAAGTGTCATCCCTAAGATGCCACCGCCTATTATCGCCCAACGTTCAGAAGTTTGTGTCATGGTTACAGGGAAATGGAGGTAGAAGAGCCAATTAAAACTACGGTTTAGCATGTGAGGTTGAGAACACCCTCGCTCCTATCCTTACTGAGGCTGGCATCTCCGGGTCTATCCCAAACTTATCTCGGGGTTTAGGGCGGCGTTAACTCAGTCACATCTTGGGAAGCGATTTGGTATTTTAAGCCACAGCGAGAACAGCTTAGGGTTTTTTCAAACTGAGCAACTTCAGGAAATCGCATGAGAAGCTGCCCGCAGCGGCAAACGGCACCGACCGATCGGGCAGGGGTGCCAATTACTAAATGAAAGTCGGGCACCGATCGCGTCACTAACGAGCCCATGCCCACCATGGCGAACCGCCCAATCAAGAGATCATTCCCAATGGTGCAGCCTGCACCAATTGTTGCGCCAGCTTTTACTAAGGTAGGTAATGTGTGTTCATCAGGATCGGAAGAACGGAGTTGCTGAAGGTCGCTAGTGGTTGCCCTGGGAAAGCGATCGTTCGTAAAAATAGTGCCTGCGCTAATCATCACTCCGTCTTCGATGGTGACGGCGTTACAGATATACACGAAAGCGTTGATTTTAACGCGATCGCCAATCTTAACACCGTAGGCAATGTGGGTTTTCTCACCAATAATGCACTGTTCGCCAATTTGGGTAGAGTGGCGAATATGAACATTGTCCCAAACAGAGGTATGTGCCCCAATCTGAACCTGCTCTTCAATAATTGCAGTGGGATGAATTTTAGCGACCATTAGACATTCCTTGAAATCTAGACAGGAATCAGCGTTTTAACACCGTGAATGCTGCCCGCAATGGGTGTCCAACGGCTTTGATTAAGGGCTGAATAGGCGGCTTCAATGGCGGCTACAGAAGCGATCGCATCCTCTGCGGTAATCAACAAAGTCTCTTGTTTCAGGATGGCTTTAGAGAAGTTATTAATTTGGCTGCGGAATGCCTGAACTTTGTCATAGCCTTTACCAAATACCACCCAGTCTTGTCCCGAAGACTGACGATATTTTGACTCTTTCCAGCCTATGGAAATAGTGCCCTGGGAGCCATAAATTCGGATGTAGTAATCTAGCTCTTTGTTGATGCTCCAAGAGAGATCGACATTGCCGATGACACCGCTTTCGCTCTTGGCAAAAATCCGGATAGTGTCTTCTACAGGCAACCCTTGGACGCGCTTACCCTCAACCACCTGCACCTCTGCTAAGGGGCCCAGAAAATAGCGCATGATATCGAGAGAGTGGGTGCCGTTATCAATTAAAACACCACCGCCGCTAATGGCAGGTTTCGCATTCCAACGAGTAGACATGTCTACCCGAGCCGTGAACGCATTCTCAAATAATACGATTTCACCTAAAATACCTGAAGCCACGATGCTCTTGGCTTTCACAACATCTTCAACATAGCGGAACTTGGAAGCCATGGTCAGAAGAACCCCGGCTCGACAGGCTGCTTCTTGCATTTCGATCGAACTTTTAACGCCAATGCTGAGGGGTTTTTCGCACAGAACGTTGACTTTGCGATCGAGGAAATCGATGCAAATTTCTGGGTGAGTCACGGGCGGCGTACAAACAATTACGGCATCCAACTCTATTGCCTGTGCCATGGCTTGATACGAATCAAAGCTCTGGCACTTGGCTCGCTCTGCCATGGCTTGAGCCGCATCAGAGCGAACATCTGCCACAGCAACCAATTGAGCAACAGTGCAGCCTTCAAAGGCTTGAGCGTAGGATTGGGCAATGCCGCCTGCGCCAATTAATCCAAATTTTAAGGGTTGATCGGTCATGGTGTTTTCTCGTCTTCAACAGGGAATGGGCAAAAAATCAGGGAATGGTCAAAAAAATCAGGCAGCGCTTCTGTCCTTACCGGGCAATTTGAGCCACTGCCTGTTGAACTGCATCGGCAATATAGTCAATGTGTTCATTGGTGTAAGCTTCGTTCCAAGGCAAGACGAGAACCTTCTCTAGTCCTTCAAATGTTCCAGGGAAGCGATCGCGGCTGTAGTCGAGGGCTTCGGGTGTGGCGAGGGTAAAGGGGAAGCGAGAGTTGCCAAAAGTGCGTTGCTTCTCAAAGATTTCGCATTGAAAGGCGGGTTTTTGAATATAGCGAGGCGCAGAAAAGATGCCCTTCTCTTCCTTGAGTTTTTTGGCTAAACCCACTGCCCCGTCAGTGATCACATTATCATCTACCCGCAAGCAATATTTCCAGTAAACATGAGTGTCAAGGGGAGCGTGAACGGGCGTTTCTAACCCCGGAATGCCTTGAAGTTTCTGGGTGAGTTTAGCAGCGCTAGAATAGCGTCTCTCCACAATTCCTTCTAGCTTCCTTAACTGTGCGGCTGCTACTGCTCCTTGCAGTTCAGACATGCGGTAATTGAGCGCAATAAAATAATGATCAGGATGGGGATCACCGTAACCAAAGGCTTTGTTGATGTAAAGGAATAGCCGACGAGCGATCGCATCATCGTTAGTCGCCACAATCCCCCCTTCTCCGGTCGTAATATGCTTGCCTTGCTGTAGGCTAAAGCAACCGACTTTGCCAAAGGTGCCCGCATATTGCCCGTTGTGCTTCGACAAAAACCCTTGAGCCGTGTCTTCAATGACTGGAATGTTGTGGGCATTTGCTAACGCCATGATGTCAGTCATGTTGCAGGGGTTGCCAAACAGGTGAGTAACAATAATTGCTTTCGTTCGTTCGTTAATACAGCGTCCAATTGTTTCTGCTGTCACGTTCCAGGTGAGTGGATCAACATCGACAAATCGGGGAATTGCGCCCTGGTACAAAATGGGGGTAAGCGCTCCCATATCTGTAATGGAAGTGGTGATAATCTCATCACCCGGCTCTGGATCAAGTGCTGCGATCGCCGTGTGAATTGCTGCGGTACCCGATGAACAAGCATAAGCGTACTTTACGCCTAACAGTTGGGCAAATTGTTTTTCTAACGCTTTGACAAAGGTGCCCTTAGTGCTAGTGAGGGTTCCACTTAAAATCGCTTCAGTCACAAACGCTATTTCTTCTGCTCCTAAAGTCCGCCCAGAAGCCTCTTGGTCATTCGGTAGCTTGAGCAAAGACTGAGGGACAGGAATCGTATTAACCATTGACTTTAATCTCCAAATTACAATAAATCTATAGATTATTTGACCGAGATTTAGCTTTGATTTAGCCTTTACCGACGCTGGGTAGAGCGATAAATAGCTGTGCCTAGATAGAAAACTTCTTCAAAATAGCGCTTGTTCTGAACCGCCAAAACGCCTAAGCTAAACAACTGAATCGAAACCATTAGCAACATGCCGCTAATTGCAAACGTGTGGGGAGACTGCTGAAAAGCGAGGGCGATCGCATCCGTTGGATCAGGAAATTGCACCGTTTGAGTCAGAGCTTGGTAGCTCGTCCAGGAATGAAGCACTGCCCAACCTATGGAGTAAAGCGTCAACATAAAACAGAACAAACTTGGGATGATAAAAAACATGACGGGACGAAACACAAAGCCATAATAAAAAGTCACCCAGATATGGCTCAAAATTTTCATGCTAGACTTACGGCGAGCAGACTTAACCGCCTTTTGAGCAGTCGGCAGAGGATTACGCCAATGAAGATGAGCCGGGATCTCTTCAATCTTGACTCCCAAAAGCATTGCCTTGTGGACAACTTCTGGATTAATGTCCATGCCTGCTGACCTGAGATTCAACATCTTTAAAAACTCAGAATCGTAAACTCTTACCATTCCAGTTAAAGTCGAGACATTGTGCCGAGCCGCCACGGATAAAAAACGATTTGCCCAAAGGCTCAAAAGCAAACGCAGGCGAGGCACATTGGAGACCTTGCCACCCTTCATATAGGGTGAGGTGACGACTAGCTTAGCCCCTGTTTGACAAATCTTAGTCAAAAGTGCCTCAATGTGCTCAGGCGCATAGCTCAGATCCAAATCTAACGTGATGATATAAACTCCTTGACTCTGAGCAAAGCCCGAACGGAGTGCTTGACCTAAACCCGCATTTCTGACGTGGTGAATGATATGAACATTATCCCGTGAACGGGCAAACTCCTCTGCCAATTCTCCTGTGTTATCGCGGCTGCCATCGTTTACTAAAATGAGTTCCCACTGATACTCATTTTCCAAACACTCTAAATACTGGCAGAGATCAACCAGGTTATTTTGAATAATTGCCGCCTCATTATATGCCGGGGCAACAATTGAAACCAAAGGTTTGCCATCGCATGATTTTGGATGACGCACGCTTTTGATATCATAACGAGCTCGACTCGTTGTCTGCTGATCAGAAGAACGCTCAGAACGAAACTGATGTAGGGGAGTTGAGTCTAAAACCATCCCTTAAACCTCATAATAAGGAATTGTTTTCGCATACTATCTAGAAGGGTGGCATCCATGAAATCTACTCATGAGACTCACCCAATTACACATTAAAATATGTCTCTACTTCCCCATTTGTTGTTACAAATCGGAGATAGAAAAGAACGCGTAGTTTTGCAGTTGAAACAACTAAAGTATAAAGGTAAAAACAACAGCTACCTGCTTGACAAACTCAAGGCAAATCGCACTGTTGAGAAGAAAACCCTCAGTAAAATCCGGCGACTTATCAGAACGCATGATACATTCGTGTGTACTGAGTTGCTGGTAAGAATTTACATTACAGAGAAAAATGCGTAATGTCAATTACACTGATACGGATATAGATAAATAGGTCACAATTCCCACAAAACCCAACAACTTAAGGTATCTTAGTCCGGCGATCGCGTTGCTTGACGAGCCTAGAAGTCAGTGATGACAGGGAAAATAGGAGCTTCATCTCTACTTTATAAAATTTATCTCTACTTTATAAAAAAAATATAATTCTACAGAGAAATTATGATTCAATAGTAGGCGAATGTACTGAAAGACACATCTACTTTTGCGGGGAGTTGCTTACTATGTAGTATTAGTGACAGCAAGTTCTCTTCTGATCAGTATTTGCTAGGTAAGTCCATGTCTCTCTAACAGAGCGCTTAAGATTGCATTTCTTGCGTTGCCTTGCTGCAACTAAATCAGTCACCACAGAGGTGAGTTAGGACGGTATTTTGAGTCAGTTGCTGGAGTCTCTATAGTCAAGTTGTTTAGGCGATATTGCAGGTTTGTCTAGTGCTATGGAAATCAAAGACTATTCTTCTGAAGAAATAGATGTTCAGAGGTATTGGCTAATCTTGCGACGACGCTGGCTGGCTGCTGTTGGGATTTTAAGCGGAGTTGTCGCGATCGCCACAGCATATGCTCTGATGCAACGACCTGTTTACCGAGCGGAGGGAAAGCTACTGATTAAGTCGAGCAGTGCCTCAGAGCTAACAGGTTTAGGAGAAACACTGGGACAACTCAAAGCATTAGGAGAGCAAAACACGCCTTTGGATACTCAAGCGGAGATTATTCGATCTACTCCTATTGTTCAAGGCGTGATTGAGTCACTGAGCTTGAAAGACTCTGACGGCAAGCCTTTGGCAGCAGATGTACTTGCTAAAAATCTTAAAGTGAAGGGTGTTACAGGTACAGATGTTTTACAGATTTCCTATGAGTCTGAGCAACCCCGAGAAGCGTCTAAAGTCGTTAACCAACTCATTGATCTGTTTCTTAAAAATAATGTTCAGGTTAACCGGGCTGAAGCTATCTCAGCTCGTAAGTTTATTGAAGAACAACTTCCTAAAACAGAAGATTCGGTGCGCCAGGCGGACTCTGCGGTACGCAAGTTTAAAGAGGAAAACAAGCTGATTTCTTTGGAAGAAGAAGCAGGGCAAGCTGTTAAGTTGATTGGAGATTTAGAGGGGCAAATTACCCAGACTCAAGCCTTACTGGCAGATGCAAATGAGCGATCGCAGCAGTTGCGCAGTCAATTGGGTTTAGATTCTCGGCAAGTGGTTATGTTTGCTTCTTTAAGCCAAGCGCCTGCGGTTCAGGAGGTGTTTGTTCAATTGCAACAGGCGCAAAGCCAGCTTGCTATTCAGCAAACGCGCTATCGAGCGGGGCATCCAACGGTAACGGCGCTGCAACGCCAGGTAACCGCGTTGAACGCCCTGCTAACCGAGCGCGTGGCTCAGGTGTCAGGCAATTCTCAATCTGTCTCTCCCGGAAATCTTCAAGTTGGGGAACTTCAACAAGGGATGATTAGCGAGTACGTGCAGTCTGAGTCTGAGCGGCTAGGCTTAGCCCAGCGGGTGTTGTTATTATCGAATGCTCAGGCACAGTATCGACAGCGTGCTAGCGGTTTACCAAAGCTTGAACAAACCCAGCGAGAACTGGCTCGGAAGTTGGAAGCTGCCCAAACAACCTACGAAACACTTTTGGCTCGGCAGCAAGCGATTCAGCTTGCAGAAAACCAAACCATCGGGAACGCACGAATTTTATCTGCGGCGGTGGTGCCAACTCGACCGATAGGGGCATCAAAGGCAATGATTGTCGCAGCAGGGGGTGTCGTGGGTTTGCTCTTGGCTGCTGCCACTGCCCTTATCTTAGATCTGCTGGATCGGTCGGTCAAAACTGTCAAAGAAGCACGGGAGCTATTTGGTTATACTTTATTGAGCATCATTCCAGCCTTCGGTCGGGATGGTAAAATATCTACTTATGCAGGTGGGTTAGACCAGCCTGTCCCACGGGTTATTGTCAAAGATGCGCCCTGTTCTGCCATTGGCGATGCATACCATATGTTGCAAGCCAATCTTAAGTTTTTAAGTTCAGATGATGAATTAAAGACAATTGTTGTCACCAGTTCTGTCTCGAAGGAGGGACGTTCAGAGGTTGCAGCAAATTTAGCAGCCGCGATCGCCCAAGTAGGACGACGCGTGCTTTTGGTAGATGCCGACATGCGCCATCCTGCGCAGCATCATATTTGGGACTTAATGAATCTTGCTGGATTAAGCAATGTCATTGTTGATCAGGTGGCGCTGGAGGCAGCCGTGCAGCAAGCCATGCCGAACCTACGGGTGTTAACGTCTGGCGTTATGCCACCTAACCCCATTGCTCTACTGGACTCTAAGCGGATGAATTCATTAATAGCAACTTTTTCAAGAGATTATGATTTCGTTATTTTTGACTCGCCTGCAATGGCGGGTACCGCTGATTCAGCGGTGCTAGGTAAAATGGCAGACGGCATTTTGTTGGTTGTGCATCCTGGCGTAGTCGATTCTGCTAGCGCCAACTCTGCCAAAGAATTCATTGCTCAGTCTGGACAAAAGGTTTTGGGCATGGTGATTAATGGTGTGAACGTCCGTAATGAGCCTGATAGTTACTTTTACTATGCAGGGGATCAAGTTGAGGAAAATTCTGAACCAAGCCAACGTTCAGGAAGTTTCCTGGGTGTTCCTTTTCGGGTCGCAAACCGTCGCGATCGCTCTTAAAGCAGCTCGTATCTACATCACTTATTGTCACTCTATGTTGAATCAATCTGCGTTCTATAGGGCATTGCAATCGGGGGCTAAGCTTATTGCTTTATGGCTTCTTGCAACTGTCGTTTCACCGGAGCTAAGCTGGTCTCAAGAAACTTCTTCTCAACCTACTGTTGCCAATAGCAATAGTTTGCCAAGCTCGCTGCTACCTCAGTTCTTTCCCCATTCAGCGTCTTCTACTGCTACCCAGGCTGGCTATGTTCTAGGATCGGGTGATCACATAACTGTGAATGTGTTTGGCTATGAGGAATATACAGGCGATCGCACCATTCTCCCTGATGGGACAATTACCCTTCCCCTACTCGGATCAATCAGGGCTGCTGGTCGAACTACTGATCAATTTGCTCAAGAGTTAACGACTCGTTTACAGCCTTTTCTAGTTGATCCAACTATTACCGTTAATTTATCTATTCTCCGCGCCGTCTCTGTCAACGTTGCAGGTGAAGTCCTTCGTCCTGGACGGGTGCAGCTTCAAGGACTTCCTGTCGGGGGGGTAACGCAGCAACTTGAACAGCCTACCCTCAGTGTGGCACTGACAAAAGCAGGTGGGATCACGCAATATGCCGATATCCGCCAAGTCATTTTGAAACGTTCTAGTCCCGATGGCATTTCTCAATCAACGATAAATCTCTGGGATGCGATCGGGTCACTGAATGCGCCGCCAGAGGTGATTTTACAGGATGGCGACTCGATATATATTCCTCGTTTGGTCGCAGATGACACGAGTGTTGATCGACGGCGTGTCGCTCAATCTAGCTTTGCGCCAGCAACAGTGCGCGTTAGAGTCGTCGGTGAAGTCACGCAGCCGGGGGAAGTGGCAGTGCCGCCCAATAGCTCTGTTTCTAGTGCCGTGGCGATCGCCGGAGGACCGACTCAAGATGCCCGCTTGAGCCAAGTTGCGTTTGTGCGTTTGAACCCGACGGGACAAATCGAACGACAGATTTTAGATTTGCGCAATTTAACAGATGACTATCAAATTCAAGACGGAGACGTAGTTATTGTTCCAAAGCGAGGCTCATCCTCATTCATTGACATGGCAGGGCGTGTTCTGAGTCCTTTAGGTCTTCTGTTTGGAATCTTTCGCTAATTCTTAATTCTCGAACGCTTGATCAGCTAAGCCCTTTGAGTCGTTGAACATCAGGCAGTTGCATTTTCCTAGGAAACTCACGGTATGGTCAAGTATCTATCAAAGTTCTTATATGTTTTAGGAGATGCAAAAACAACGCTGTTTCTGCTGCTGCTCATGTTTGTCCTCGTGTCTGTAATGGAAACGTTTGGGATCGGGATGATTGGTCCTTTCTTATGGCTGGCATCTAGTCCTGATAAAATAGACAGCATTCCTCTTTTACAAGGATTGTACAGGTTTTTTAAGATATCCTCTCCGGATCAATTTATTCTGCTGTTAGGTGCACTTTTGGTAGTGCTTTTTTGCTTTAAATCCTTACTTTATTTTTGTACACGCTCTTATATTTATCAATTCAGTTTTAATCAGCAGGGTCGGCTAATTTCTCGTCTGTTGAACACCTATCTATCAGTGCCTTACAGTTTTTATTTGAACCGAGATACGGCAAGTATTATTAAAAATATCATTGTAGAAGCCCAAGGATTCTGCTATAAGTCCATGCTTCCCCTGCTAGAAGCAACTGCAAATTTAATTGCGACTATTTTCCTACTTTTGCTGCTTGCCAAGGCTGACCTGGTTTTACTGGTGATGATTCTAGGTGTGTTGCTACCGCTCTGCATTTTATTTTACCAACTCCGAAATAAGGTTAAGCAATGGGGGCGGCAGGAGTCGGAAGCGTATCATGGGATGATTCGGGTTATTAACCATAGTTTGGGTGGTGTTAAAGAGACTTATGTCATTGGCTGCAAATCTTATTTTCAAGAGCAAATGCAGGCTCAGGTCAGTCAGTATGCCAGCGCAGCGGCTAAAGTTATGAGCTTTCAGCTTTTGCCTCGGACAACGCTGGAAACATTTTTAATTGCTGCGCTGGTTTCATTTGTCTCTGTCTATCAGATTTTTTTTAAACAAGAAATTGAGCAGCTACTCTCGGTGCTGAGTATTTTTGCAGTTGCATCGATTCGCCTCATGCCTGCTGCCAGTCAGGCTCTTGCTGCGATCGGACAGATTCAAAGCGGTAGCTACGCTCTGGATTTGCTTTACGCGGATCTCAAAAATATTCCCCAGTCTGTGCCTTTAAAGCATCCTCCTGCCCTGGTTCATCAAGAGCGTTTAAGGGAGGGATGCAGGCAAATGCCCTTTGAAACCAAAATAGAGCTTCAGCAAGTCACCTACTGTTACCCCAACTCATCCCGGCGATCGCTCGACAATGTGTCTTTGAGCTTCCATCAAGGGGAGTCGATCGCCTTTATTGGTAAATCTGGGGCGGGTAAAACCACTTTAGTGGATGTCATCCTGGGCTTATTGGACTGTACTTCAGGGGATATCCAGGTGGATGGAGTCTCGATTTATTCAGACCTGCGGGCATGGCAGAATGTCATTGGCTATATTCCACAATCTATTTTTTTGATGGATGATACGATCGAATGCAACATTGCCTTTGGCGTTCCTGAAGCGTTAATTGATTCAGAAAAATTGATTCAAGCGGTGCAAGCTGCCCAATTGACAGAAATGATTAACAAATTGCCGGAAGGTCTTAAAACCCAGGTTGGAGAACGGGGAGTTCGGCTTTCAGGTGGGCAGCGACAGCGGATTGGGATTGCCAGAGCGCTTTACCACGAACGGGAAGTTTTGATCTTAGATGAAGCAACAGCAGCTTTAGACCATGAAACAGAGCAGTTGGTTACCGATGCGATTCGTTCTTTAAGGGGTACAAAGACAATCATTGTGATTGCCCATCGCCTGACCACAATTCAGCACTGCGATCGAATTTATAGGATGGAAAATGGTCGAATTGTTAATTCTGGAACTTACCAGGAGGTCGTACTGAAAGAACAGAAAATATCCTGATTGAATCACTTCTTTAAGTTTTGGCTCTCTTAATGCTGGTGAGCCATCGCAATAAACTTTTTTAGAACACTTCTTACCTGTTGAGGTTAATTGTAATGTTTGATCCTCCTTTAAGAACGCCAGTTGCCTTGATCATCTTTAAACGCCCAGAGACAACCGCTAAAGTTCTTGAGATGATCCGACTCGCTCGACCTTCTCAATTATTTGTTATTGCGGATGGGGCGCGCCCTGAGTACCCAGGAGAAACCGAAAAGTGTGCCGAAACCCAGGCAGTTATTGAACAAATTGATTGGAATTGTGAAGTCCTCAAAAACTACGCAACCGTTAATTTAGGGTGCGGCAGGCGGTTGCCAACGGGTCTAGATTGGGTGTTTAGTCAGGTCGAAGAAGCGATCGTTTTGGAGGATGATTGCGTTCCTCATCTGACATTTTTTCGATTTTGTGAGGAGTTACTACAACGCTATCGTCACGATTCTCGCATCACTTCCATATCAGGACAGAATGTTCAGCTTGAGCAATCACACATTCACCACAGCTACTATTTCTCTCGCTATAACCATTGCTGGGGGTGGGCAACTTGGAAACGAGCTTGGCAGCATTTTGATTTTGATCTGGCTGCTTGGCCAGAGGTTCAGCAACAGAATCTTCTCTATGACATTCTTAAAGACGCTGATGCCGTTAAGTATTGGAGTCAAAAATTTCAGGAAATATATGAGGGGCAAGTCACCACTGTCTGGGATTTTCAATGGACTTTAGCCTGCTGGCTGCAAAATGGGTCAGGTATTCTACCTAGAGCCAATCTAGTTTCCAATATCGGCATCGGAGCAGATTCAACTCATTTTACTAACGCTCGCCCTGATCCTCACGTCAACTTACCTACCCAATCGATGAAATTTCCCTTGCAGCACCCTCCTTTTGTGGTGCAAAACACAACGGCTGATGACATTACTCATCGGCTTTTGTTTCGTCCTCCTTTGCTCAAGCGGGCTCAAATGAAGCTAGAACGGCAGTGGGATCAACTCTTGAAGTCTTCATCTAAACGGGATGTACTCACTTCGCTTTAGAGGTTTTGTTGGTTCACTCCTCAAATCTGTCTTGTCCTTGAGTCTCTCTAGAGGTTTTTACTGTGAATGTTCTCCATCTCAGTTCCTACGATATTAATGGCGGTGCCGCGCGAGCCGCTTATCGTCTGCATCAAGGGCTGCAAGTTAATGGCGTTCAGTCTCAAATGTATGTTCAAGAAAAGTTTAGTGGCGATCGCTCGGTGGTGGGCCCTAGCGTGAGCCTCATGCAGGGCTTCGCGCGGAGTAAAATGACGCTTGATATCCTTCCCCTCAAGCTACTTTATCGGCAGTGGCAACGCTCAGATCCCTTCTCCCTTCAGTGGTTGCCCGATCGCGCCCGCACGCCGATCAATCGCCTTCATCCCGACGTAATTAATCTCCATTGGATTGGGGCTGGCTTCATTCAACCCCAAACCTTAGCCCAAATCCGACAGCCTTTGGTGTGGACGCTGCACGATATGTGGACTTTCACAGGCGGCTGTCATTACAGTGGAGACTGCGATCGCTATCGAGAAAGCTGTGGTTCCTGTCCAGCACTGCACAGTCACTCAGAGCAAGATATTACCCGCCATCTCTGGCGTGCCAAAAACAAGGCATGGTCAGATATCAACTTAACGATCGTTTCTCCCAGTGAGTGGCTTGCTAAAAGCGCTGCCTCAAGTTCGTTGTTGAGCACCGCTCGAATTGAGGTGATTCCCTACGGTCTTGATACGCAAGTGTATCGTCCTATTCCTCAACATTTTGCCCGTAGTTTGCTGCAACTCCCCACCGATAAAACCCTGCTTTTATTCGGGGCAATGAACGCCACCAGTGATCAACGCAAAGGGTTTCATTTGTTGCAGCCTGCTTTGCAAAAGCTGAGTCAGTCTGGCTGGGGCGATCGCCTGGAACTGGTGGTGCTAGGGGCATCTTCGCCGGAACGACCCCAAGATCTAGGATTTAAAGTCCACTATCTGGGCAAGCTCAGTGATGATCTCTCTCTGGCGGTCACCTACTCAGCGATCGACGCTGTCGCAGTCCCTTCCCTCCAAGACAATTTACCTAACGTCATTCTGGAGGCAATGAGCTGTGGTTCTCCCTGCATTGGTTTTAATCTGGGCGGCATTCCCGATATGATCGAGCATCAGGTTAATGGTTACCTCGTACAACCCTTCAGTGTGGAAGACCTAGCAACGGGTATT
This sequence comes from Timaviella obliquedivisa GSE-PSE-MK23-08B, assembly GCA_019358855.1. Lineage (NCBI taxonomy): Bacteria > Bacillati > Cyanobacteriota > Cyanophyceae > Oculatellales > Oculatellaceae > Timaviella > Timaviella obliquedivisa. Next base: position 217,435 of record JAHHII010000007.1, read on the forward strand.
GCCTGGGTTTTAGGCGACAAAGACCGTACACAAAATCTCTCTCAACGTGCCAGAGCCAAAATAGAACTCGCCTTTAATCTCGAACTTCAAGCTCACCGATATCAATCTCTTTATCAAGAATTGTTAGCCGCGAGCAACGGAAATCTGTCTAACAGTTCGTTTAGAAAAACGGAGCGGTAGCTTGAACTCTCAATCCTATCAAATCAACTCTTTTCTAAAAAAGCTAGAAGTTGTTCTATCCATAGGTCTACTGACGATTATTCCAACGATGCGCTCTCAGCCCCGCATTGTTGAACTATCAGTTAGCTTAATTATTTACACATTTATTTTTAGCATTTTTGTCAAAAGCTGGAGACGAATAATCTACGTTGCTTTTAGCGATTGGATTCTATTGTCGCTGTGTCTCCTCGCCGTTCTATCATTCACGTGGTCTGTTAACCCTTCTAGCACTTTATCTGAACTTAAGTTTTTACTCCGTGGAACCATCTTTGGCATCTATCTCGCGCTGCGATATAGTCCCAGAGATTTACTGCGGCTGTTGGCTTGGACGGCTGGAATTTCTATGATTCTTAGCATTTTCATGGCTCTGTTTATTCCTGCCTATGGTTTACACAATTATGATGGGGCGCTGGTTTGGAAAGGAATTTTTACCCATAAGCAAGGTCTAGGCGCTTACATGGGTTTGTCAGCCTCAATTTTTATTACCCATTTCATTGATCCCAGAAGCAACCGTTGGCTGGCGGGTTTGGGTCTTGGGACAGCCTTTCTACTCATTGTGCTATCCGATAGCAAAACAGGGATGTCCCTGCTGCTGCTGTCCTTGGTTTTTATCCCGTTGTATCAAGTTGTGAAACAGCAAGGCGCATTGAGGACTTTTCTTCTACTTTCGGCGCTCACCTTGTTTGGTGTGATCGCAATGACTATCGTCATGAATTTTCAGACCATCGTGGTTGATTACATGGGCAAAGACCCAGAGTTAACGGGGCGAGTACCCTTGTGGACCTTGGCGATCGCCAAGGGAATGGAACACCCTATTCTAGGATTTGGCTATAACGGGTTTTGGAGTTCCGACGCTTCAGATATCGTCATCTTTCATTCCTGGGCAGTCAGAGATCCTTACTTCAGAGATCGCTCCATTCTCTTCCATGCTCACAACGGTTTAGTTGACCAGTTCCTACAATTTGGCTTCGTGGGTCTAACTCTATTTTTTCTCAGCATTTTCACATTCCTCATCCGAGTCATTAAACTGACCTTGATCAATCGTTCTGCCGAAGATTTTTGGGGATTTCTGTTTATCGTAATTTTCTTGTTCAATAACGTCACGGAGGGCAGAATCATTTTGTATCAAGATTATCTCTGGATTGTTTATGTTGCCTGGGCTTATTCAACAGCCCTACGAGAGCAATTCTTAGATCACCAGAATAAGTCCTGGCTAGCTGAGAGAAGAAATCAAATTATCCCCTCATCGCTCTCGTCGAAGTCATTGCTAAATAAAGTTGGATGACCTATTGCAAGCCCAGTATTGAAGCATTCTATACAACTTCACACAACATTTAAGGATTGAAAGATATGCATTCTCTGCAACAACGTCATCTAAGCAAACCTGAACCGTTAGAACTACCTAGCATCTCTATTGTGGTGCCCAACCATCAAGGGGGTCTAACCATTGGTCAAACCTTGCAAAGCTTGCTCGACCAAAACTATCCTAATCTGGAGATTATTGTGATAGATGGAGGTTCGACGGATGACAGTATTAGCATCATTCGGCAGTTTGAATCTCATCTGACTAAATGGATCAGCGAACCCGATCGCGGTCAATCCCATGCTATTAACAAGGGCTTTGCTTGCTGTACAGGCGACATTGTGAATTGGCTATGTAGTGATGATCTCCTGGCACCCAATGCCCTCCACACAATTGGCAAAATTTTTACGAGTGATCCTGAAATTGATGTTCTCGTAGGACGTTGTCGTATCGAATATCTAACCGACGAGAACCCAGGGATTCCCCTGAAGGCTTCGCGCTTCTGGCTTAACCTCTTACAACGGTTCATGCCCCTAGGAACGATCGTTCAGGAACCTGACAATGACCACGTTTTTATTCGCTCAACCACCCTAGAACAAATTAATTTGATGCCCGCTAGTGTGCCTATTCACCAGCCTAGCTGCTTCTACCGCCGCCGATTATTAAATCGAGAGCATCCAGTCAACGAAGACTACCATTACACAATGGATATTGAACTATTCAACTATTTTTATGCCTCTGGTGTGCGCTGGCAAACTACGGATGCAGTTCTTAGCATTGCCCCAGTGAGTGGTCAGAATAAGTCAAGTCTGGCAGGGATTAAAGCCACCTATGAGCTTGAAAAAATTTATGCCACCTATGTCCAGGAGCGCATTCCCCTGACCTACTGGCATCGTCATTTACGATATCCCTTGGAGCGTTTCCTCAAGCAAAATCAGAACACTCTGTGGATTTATTTAATTGGGCCTTTATGGGTCGCTATCACACTACTGTTGGCTCCTTTCTATGGTTTTAAACGGGCTTGGGCGTTGCGCTGGACATCTTGGATTTAAGGAACTCTCTCTTAAAGCTTCTCTCTCTCGATAAAGTTGCTATCTCTGACTCAGGTTTTAACATTTCATGCAACGACGAGATTTTCTAATGGGTTTAAGTATTTTGGCTGCTGTATCTCCTGCTCTAGCGAGAGATTTGTCCGTCGAAGCGTCTCTCCATCTTCATGCTCTCAAGAAGGGATTGATTTTTGGTGCTTGTCCAGAACTCGATTCTCTGAGCCAAGACCAAGCCCTATTGTTAGCCTTTCTGCGAGAGTGCGGAGCAATGACGATCGAAACGTTTTGGGCGCTGATTCGCCCGACGGAAAATAGCTTTGATTTTTCAGTCATTGATCAATTTGTTGAATTCGCTCTTGATCGTAATTTACTGGTTCGAGGTCATCCTTTGATTTGGCATCTGCTTAATCCTGAGTGGTTAGACGCTAAGTTGATAGATTCTGGGACAACGGTTAGTCAGGTTGAAGAACTCTTGTTCAATCACATTTCTACTGTCGTCGGTCGTTATGCTGGCAAAGTCTGGGTTTGGGATGTGGTCAACGAGGCGATCGAACCTGAGGATGGACGAAGCGATGGACTAGCACTGCGTCCTTGGTTCAAATGGCTGGGTTCCGATTACATTGATCTAGCGTTTTGGACTGCGGCTCAAGCTGATCCCCAAGCCTTATTGGCGTATAACGACGGAGGACAAGAGTATAACTTACCCCTAAATGAGGCAAAGCGAGATGCGGCGCTCCAACTGCTGGAACGATTGACATCCAAAGGCGTGCCTATCCATATCTTTGGATTGCAATCTCATCTGAAGGGATATCCTGAAAATTTCAACCCCGATAAACTTCGTCGCTTTCTTCGTGATGTTGCAAGTTTGGGTTTGAAAATTATGATCAGTGAGTTAGATGTGATTGATCGCCTGCTGCCTGCTGATACCACCGATCGCGATCGCCAAGTTGCCAGCGTGTATAAAGATTATCTTGATGTCGTTCTAGACGAACCCGCAGTTTTTTTTGTCAACACTTGGGGCATCAGCGATCGCTATACCTGGCTCGCTCAGCAAGAACCTCGCTTAGATGGTTTGTCGGTTCGCCCGTTACCCCTAGATGACCAAATGAATCGGAAACCTGCTTGGTATGCGATCGCTCAAGCCTTCGACCAGTGTCCTCACCGCAGAGTTTAACGGGATCTTGAACCCGAATATTACAAAGAACCGAATATTACAAAGAATTTGACGATCCTCTGAAACCCTTATCCCTTAAATGCATCTTACATATGGCTATAAGAGTTGCTTACGTTACAACCTACAACGCCCAACAGATTAAAAGCTGGGGAGGCGGAACAGCCTATTTTATGGCTCAGGAATTTCAAGAACAAGGAGTCGGAGTCGATTATATTGGTCCACTCACAGAAAATCGACAACTGACCGGACTCAAGTGGCGCTTTTATCGGCATATCTTAAAGCAAAACTACTTTTTAGAACGAAACAAACGGGTTGCCCAAGATCTAGCAAACCAAGTCTCTAAAAAACTCATCGCAACCTCTGCGAATGCCGTCCTTGCGCCTATTCCTACACCCATTTGTTATCTTGACTGCCAACAGCCCATTACCCTTTGGGCAGACGCAACCTTTGCAGGTCTAGTCAACTTCTATCCCGACTTTTGTAACCTCTCCCAAGAATCATTAAAAGATGGACATAATAGTGAGCAAGCGGCTCTAGATCGCTGCCGTGTCGCAATTTTCTCATCAGATTGGGCTGCCAAAACTGCTGTAGAGCACTACAACCTCAATCCCTCTAAAGTCAAAGTTGTGCCTTACGGCGCAAATCTGACTGGCTCCCATCGAGATTACGACAAAATTAAAAATATTGTTTATACTCGACCTTCCAACCAATGTAAGCTACTGCTTCTAGGAGTGGATTGGGTTCGTAAAGGAGGCAGCCTTGCCTTGGATGTTGCCAAGATGCTCAATCAAGCTGGATTAGAGACCACTTTAACAGTCGTGGGATGCCATCCTCCTTCAGAGCAACCTATTCCCAGCTACGTTCATTCCCTGGGTTTCATTGATAAATCTACAGCCGCAGGCACTCAAAAAATTAATGACTTACTTGCTGAATCACATTTTCTGATTCTCCCCTCTAGAAGTGACTGCACGCCTATGGTTTTTGGTGAAGCAAATTCCTTTGCTTTGCCTTGCCTCACAACTGATGTCGGCGGCATTCCCACTCTCATTAAAAATGATTTGAATGGGAAGACTTTTTCCTTGCAGTCTCATGCGGCTGATTACTGTGATTACATACTCAGTTTATTCATCAATTTTTCGAGATATCAAGAATTGGCACTGTCATCTTTCCAAGAATACGAAGCGCGCTTGAATTGGTCTGTTGCTGTCAAAACTGTTAAACAAATCATGTCTGATACTATGTCATGAGAATTACTTGCTGAATGTTTCTCTTATTGTTATGATCTTGACCGTTATCAAGCTATAAATAGTCGTATATTTACGTAGTCCAGTTTGTTTGCAGAGTCTATTGATGAAAAATGGTAGCGATGATGTTCATCACTGTTCAAAGGATTTAGCAAGTACTCTGACTCATTAAGTTGTTAGCTAGGCTGCCAGAACCCTGTTTCCAGTTTTACCAATAGTTATCTATAACGCTTTTTTATAGTGAACTGCTGTCATCCTTCTTTCCAGGGTGACCAGGGAATAAGCCGCATTCAGTCCTAGATTCTAAACGCCATGCGCAAGCCCGTTATCACCATTTTTTATCAGTTTGACCCCTGGAATCCAACCATTGGGGGCATTCAATCGATCGTCCGCTATTTTCTTAAGTATGCGCCCCCTGAGTTTGCGTTGCGCTTTGTAGGAACCACTGCCTCATCTGACCTGGCGATCGGGAAATGGCATGTCAAAGAATTAGAAGGACGTGAGCTATTGTTTATGCCACTCCTCTTTTTAGAGAATGACAACATCAAACAGCGAGTCCCAACCTCTGTTCGCTATACGCAGGCTTTGATGACTCGTCAGCTAGACTCTGATTTTATGCATTTTCATCGGATAGAGCCAACCTTAGTCACTCGGAGTTGGTCAGGAGAAAAAACGCTGTTTGTTCACAATGATATTTATCAGCAGATGTCGTCAAATGACGATCACAGCGCAATTTCGTGGCGACGATTTCCTCAAGCTTATTTTTTCTTGGAACAGTCACTCGTCAAGCAGTTTGACCAAATTATGTCTTGCAATTCTGACTCGATGAAACTTTATCAAGAACGCTACCCGGACATTGCCAGTCGCATCCGATATATTCGCAACATTTTTGATGATCAGGTTTTTTACCCGCTCTCATTACTAGAACGAGAACAGGCACGACAATCTTTTGCCCGTCAACTCCAGCTTGCAGATGATACTCAATTCATTCTTTTTGCGGGGCGACTACAGCCTCAGAAAGATCCTCTGCTGTTGATTGATTCTATCGCGGCGCTGAACCAACCTAATGTTCATCTATTAGTAGTAGGAGACGGAGATTTGATGAAACAGGTTCAGAGCCGCATTGCCGAACAAAACTTGGCTCAGCAAGTCACTTTGTTAGGAGCCTTAGAGCAAAGAAAGCTGGCTGATCTCCATCGTCTTGCTAGTGTTTGTGTTTTGACCAGCATCTACGAAGGGTTGCCTGTCGTGGCGCTCGAATCTCTGGCTTGTGGGACTCCTTTGGTCACTACACGCTGTGGCGAAACTCCCAATCTATTGACGGTTGATAGCGGCATTATTTGTGAGGAGCGATCGCCTGAAGTCATTGCCCAAGCTCTGCGCCAAGTGCTTAACCATCCAGATCACTATACTGCTTGCGTCGAAGTTGTTCAGCCCTACAGTGCTCGGCATGTCGTTCATAGCACTTACGCCAGTATGTTACACCGTTGGGAGCAGCGCACCTCTGCCTCAGCTGTAGCCTAGCTACTTCTTAATTTTATCCCGACCTATTCCTTGATTCAGCAAGCGACCCGGAGAAACAAAATCTATGAAAATTGCTGTGATTGGTGCAAGGGGTCTGCCTCCCATTCCTCAAGAGGTTGCTAGTCTAGATCATGATGATGTTCGTCATGGGGTGCCATTCCAAGGTGCGGCAACCAGCGGAATTGAGCATTACTGTGCAGAATTGTATCCACGGGTTGTTGAGGCAGGACATACTGTTGACTTATTTGCCCGTTCTTCCTACGTTAATCGTTCGTGGTACCGCCATTTTCACGATCGCGGCGTTAGAGTAATTCCCATGCCCTGCCTCAATAAGCGAGGAGCAGACGCATTGATTAGTTCATGCTTTGGTGCAATTTCTTCTGTCCTTCATCATTATGATATCGTTCATTTCCATGCGCTAGGGCCTGCACTTTTTAGCTTTTTACCCCGCATTGCAAGCTCCTCAAAGATCGTTGTTTCTTGTCATGGATTAGATTGGCAGCGCGTTAAATGGGGAAAATTTTCTAGCCGATTGATTCGTCTGGGTGAAGAAACTGCCGTTCGCTACGCCCATGAAATCATTGCTGTTTCTCAACCCCTTCAAGGTTACTTTTGGAAAACCTATGGGCGGCAAACCGTTTATATCCCTAACGCGCCAGCCACTTACGAGGCTTCTGATCCCGCTTTTCGGTTCGGCTCCGCTCTAGGGTTACGACCCAAACGCTACATGATTTATCTAGGACGGTTGGTTCCAGAGAAAGCACCAGATTTGCTGATTCAAGCCTTCCAAAAATTGCAGCCTCCAGGATGGACGCTTGTATTCATCGGTAAAAGTAGCGATACTTCGTCATTTACTTCTAATCTGCTAGCTCTTGCCAATAAAAATCCAAATATTGTTTTCACTGGAGAGCTATCGGGAGGTCGTCTAGCGGAAATTGTTCGAGGTGCAGGTCTATATGTCTCAGCTTCTGAATTAGAGGGTTTACCACTGTCGATGTTAGAAGCAATGCAAGAAGGTATTCCGATGTTGGCTAGCGACATTCCTCCCCATCAACAGTTGGTGGGAGACGATCGCGGCGTTATGTTCCAAACGGGTAATCTTGATTCTTTTGTAAGTCAGATGGATTGGGCAATTTCTAATCCTCAGGACATGGCGGAACGAGCCAATCGAGCCCAGGAGTTCATTCGTTTGGGTTATCAGTGGGATGCGATCGTCACTGATACGATCAAACTCTATCGATTTCTAAAGAGTGAACAGGAATATAATCATTCAATAATTTAATTTTTTATACAGCCTTGGAAATCTGTAAAATCTTATTTTCTTTACTTTCCTCACATTTTAGTCTTGAGTCTTCGTTATTCATCCGGTATAATATGTGTGATTCATTGCACGGTTCTCAGTATAACTTCGGTCAGTCAACTATAGATTTCTATATTTAGGTTTTCTGCTTTTGGGGAAAGTAGAGGTCGTAGCGTTAAAGTCAATTCAATGCTTGAAAAAATACTATCCTGGTTCCAAGAAAATTAGCGAACATATCAACGTCTTTGAACAGAGTGTGTAGGTTATTTTTTATCAACTAACAGGCAAATTACTTGTTTCTAGCACAATAATTCTGGCAATTGTTCAAGTGACCTATCACTTCATTGCAGTACTTTATCGTTTTCTAACAGAACAAAAATTGTTAAAAAAAACCTTGAGGGGGCATAGTCACAATGGCTTCCAATTATTTGTCGACACTAAAGCCTGATTTGCGATCGCTAGGTTCAGATCTGCGCTCTCCCTCCATCACAAGATTCCGACGAGGAATTGTCATCAAGTGGTTGCGAGTCGCCCTCCTGGTCATCTCTGATGCAGTCGGCATTACTTCAGCATGGTGGTTAGCATCCTTGTTAGGAACACCCTTAGCTTCCCCTTGGCATGTCTCTCATAGTTCTCAGGGTGCCACATTATTGCCTCTTATTCTGGCAGTCATCATTGGTATTGTGGGCGCACGCGGGCTGTACAAAGCTGGTAATCATCGGCGAGATTATTTAGCCTTAATCAAGTCTGTTTCCCTTGCTGAAGTTCTTCTGCTTCTCATCGCTTTTCTATACGAGCCAGATCAAACTATTTCACGATCAACTTTTTTACTATCTTGGTTTTTGACGGCTGTATTCACAAGTGCGGGACGTTTTTGCTTAGATTTTACTACTCACTTCCTTCGCAAGCTGGGTGCTATTCGTTACTCTGTGTTTCTCATTTCTGAAATAGAGAACCGCGATCGACATTCTCATCTAATTGAACAAGAGAGCCACTACAACATTGTAGAAACAGCAGATGCGAGTGCTTTAGATCGAGCCAATCGGCAGAGAACTTTTGAGAGCTTGAGAAGTTTAGGCGTTGTTGAAACCTTTGTTTCTTGGCAAGCTATTCATCGGCGGCTGTATCTCTGTTGGCACTTCCAAAGGGCTGGAATTACCCTGCGAATTTTACCAACAAACTGGGAATCTTTTTTTCCTAGATCCGAGTTTCAGATGTTGGGAAACGTTCCTGCCCCTGCCATCACTGCTCCACTGATCGTGGGGAGCGACTACTGGGTTAAGCGCTGTCTTGATTTTTGCTGTGGGGCAGCCTTGTTTGTTGTGCTGTTTCCGCTTTACTTGGTTTTGGCGATATTGATCAAGCTAGACTCTCGCGGACCTATCTTTTTTAGACAAACTCGAATTGGTTTGCATGGTCGAAAGTTTAAGGTTTGGAAGTTCCGAACAATGGTGATTAATGCTGATCAGCTTCAGGTGACGTTGGAGTCTAAAAATGAAATGAAAGATGGCATTTTGTTTAAGATTAAAGATGATCCTCGCGTTACCACAATAGGCAGTGTTCTACGGCGTTACAGCTTGGACGAATTACCGCAGCTTTTCAATATCTTATTAGGGGAAATGAGTTTCGTTGGACCTCGTCCTTTGCCTGTCAGAGATGTAGCACGATTTGAGGAGAGGCACTTTATTCGGCAGGAGGTGCTTCCTGGAATTACTGGACTATGGCAGGTTTCTGGACGCTCTAACATTGAAAGCTTTGAAGATGCGGTCAATCTTGATATTAGCTACATTGCTAATTGGTCACTGTGGCTTGATTTAAAGATTTTAGTGCAGACAGTGCAGGTCGTTCTGCAAAGGAAGGGCGCTTATTAGTAGTAGGATGGCACTGTGAGGGGTTGCAACTCCTCAGCTTCTCTTATATCTTTTGTGCCCAGTGCCTCACTTGCTGACTGTTGAAACATTTATCAATGCCCCTGGAATTCTCTTGGATGTGCGCAGTCCATCTGAATTTGCTCAAGGGCATATTCCCGGTGCCGTAAGTTTTCCATTGTTTAGTAATGATGAACGATCGCAAGTTGGGATTTGTTACAAGCAAAATGGGCGGAATGCCGCAGTAGAGCTAGGATTTGCGATCGCGGGGTCAAAGTTTGCGGGTTTTATTGCAGAGGCAAAACAGTTGGCAGGCGATCGCCCTATCCGCCTTTACTGCTGGCGAGGTGGAATGCGAAGCGAAGCAGTCGCTTGGGTGCTAGAAATGGCAGGCATGAATGTTTCCCTATTGGTAGGTGGGTATAAAGCATTTCGCAACTGGGCACTCTCCCAATTTTTGATCCCTAAAAATGCAGTTAGTTTGGGTGGCATGACGGGAACCTGCAAAACAGATATTCTTACTGCTTTAGCCCAGAAAGGCGCACAGGTCTTAGATTTAGAAAATTTAGCCAATCATCGAGGTAGCAGTTATGGCGGAATCGGTCTATCGCCCCAGCCTTCCACCGAACACTTTGAGAACTTGATTGCAGTGCAGTGGGCAAAGTTTCACCCTGAGCGGACTGTCTGGATTGAGGCAGAGAGTAAACGAATTGGAACTTGCCGGATTCCGGAAGCGCTTTTTCAACAAATGGAAGAAGCAAAGGTCATTGAAATTTGCCGTCCTCGCTCAGAACGATTAGCGTCTCTCGTTCAATTGTATGGAGTCATGGATCGAGCAGATTTGATCGCTGCAACTGAGAGAATTCGGAAGCGCTTAGGTGGGCTGCGAACTCAACAAGCAATTGAGTTACTGCAACAAGGACAGATCACTGAGGCCTTTAATATTGTTCTAGACTATTACGACAAAACTTATACCTATGATTTGCAGCGACGGAAGAGCATGATTCAGCCCCTTGATGTTACGGGTCTTTTAGCAAGCTCAGCAGCACAAGCCTTACTAGAGCAGGAACAGTCATTGAACAATTCAAAAATTTTACAGACCGAAACTTTATAAACTGAGCAATGATGAGAACGCTGGTTTGCTGAAAGAGTGGTGATCAAAACATCATTATCTTTGGGAAGATGGGCAAGTCATAAGATGTGCTCGTGAACCATCAATACGGCAACCTAGCGCAGGTTTGGACGTTTATTATAGATAGGAGAAAAACATGGGCGGCGTGACAGTTTGGTTTACAGGTTTAAGTGGGGCAGGCAAAACCACCATACGGATGGCGGTAGAGCAAGTGTTGCGCGCCCAGGGGCACAAAGTCGAAGTTTTGGATGGTGACATTGTGCGGGAAAACTTGACGAAAGGGCTGGGCTTTAGCAAAGCAGACCGAGACGAAAACATTCGCCGGATTGGGTTTGTGTCTCATTTATTAACCCGTAATGGCGTGATTGTGTTGGTTTCGGCAATTTCACCTTACCGCGAGATTCGGGATGAGGTGCGGGGACGAATTGGGGATTTTGTAGAAGTCTTTGTCAATGCTCCCTTGGAGGTTTGTGAAGAGCGGGATGTGAAAGGGCTTTACAAGAGGGCACGATCTGGAGAACTGAAGCAGTTTACTGGCATTGATGATCCGTATGAAGCGCCTCTTTCACCTGAGATTGAATGCAGAACAGACTTAGAGACGCTAGAGGAAAGTACTGAAAAGGTTCTTCATTACCTCAAAGAACTGGGCTATTTGCCGGAAAACTCAAAGGCGGCGTAGAGATTTGGGATGCAGCTAAGTCTCTGTCGCCTGTTTCGCGGGCAATGGAGACCAACCTGTAATGCTGCGAAAATACAGCCCTCCTACTGTTCCTAAAAACATGAGATAGCCGATCGCCTGTACCAGATAAAGCTTTTGGGTATAACCAAAAAATACTTTAAGCAAAATCCCTGGAAATTGGCGATCGGGCAGAACGCCACTAGCATCCCACACTTGCGACCCTAGAATGCAAGAAGGACTGGCATTGGAGCAGAGATAAGCAAACTGTGGATCAACGTGCGATAAGACCGCGATCGCGCCATCAAATTTTCGCAGAGCCGTCACGACCAAACCGGAAACAATCAACAGCAGTAAAACTCCCATGACCTGAAAAAAGCGACGCAGGTTGATTTTTACACCCAGTTGGAACAGGAGAAACCCAATGCCTGTTGCGCCCATTAAGCCAGCCATAGCGCCTAATACAGGCATCCAGCCTTGCTGAAATTGAGCAGCAATAAATAAAACTGTCTCGAATCCTTCTCGTAAAACTGCGATCGTCACTAACCCAAACACGCCCCAGCCTCCTCCTTGGGCTCCTTCTAGAGCAGCCCCGATCGCTCCTTCTACTTCTGCTTTGAGAAAGCGTGCTTGCTGGGTCATCCAAACCAACATCCAACTCAGGAGGGCGATCGCCACAGTGCAGAAAATCCCTTCCAATAAAGGCTTGAGCACCCCTGCATAGGGCTGATTGGAAGTTGCTAAGGCTAGCAGAATGCCACTGAACAAAATCCCAATCAAAACGCTGGCTCCAACGCCAACTCCAATTCCAGCGTAGACCCAAGCATTCAGGCGGGTTTGATTGGCTTTTTTAAGATAAGCCAGCACAATTCCAACAACCAAAGCTGCTTCCACCCCTTCTCGAAGGGTAATGACAAAAGTCGGTAAGGCTGCACTAAAATCGATCGCCATTTTTTCCTCAGAATATGGATATGCGAGTCTTTCCTGAATTCGCACCCTTAACTAAAATCTCGTAGCATCTTCCGCAACTCTAACGCGTGCATTTCTTCATTGCTAATCATTGTGCGGGCAAATTCTTCGAGGTAAACCGATGCATCTTCAACCACTTCTAGTAAAGCTTTATAAAGGTTAAGAGCTTTGCTTTCATGCCCCAGACTTTCCGCCAAAATATCTTTAATAGAATGCTGATGACTCTCTTCAATTGGAGCAATTTTCAGGCTTGGATGTCCGTCGTCTAGTCCGGTAATAATTTCGCCAGCTTGCTGGGCGTGGAGCAAAGATTCGGTGGCTTGGGCTTTAAGAAATTGCACAATGGGAATCCGATTCGGTCCCGTTACCATCAGGGAGTAATGGGTGTAGCGCACCACTCCTGCTAGCTCAAACTCCATAATGAAGTTGAGCAGTTCAATGGTTTTTTTTAGATCAAGTTCTCTCATTCTGGGCGCTTCTCAAACAACTTTTTTAAGATAACGGAAATTGTGCCTTCAAGTAGATTGGCTCAACGTTTCAGATAAATAGTCTGCCGTGGCTTCGACTAGCGCGATCGCATTCTCATACATCATGCGGGTGGGCCCCAGCATTCCGACACTGCCCACAGGCACCGAGCCGCGTTGGTAGGTAGCAGATACCAGAGTACAGGTGCGAAAAGGCTCTAAAGGGTTTTCGGCACCAATTCTGACTGTCACCCGCTTACCGCCTGGTTCTGCGGTTTCAAAAATCAACGACAAAATTTGATCTTGCTCAGATTCGAGCAATTGCATAATCGTTTGGACTTGCTGAAGTTCTGCAAATTCGGGCTGGCGACGCAGCACTTCGGCTACACCATTGATTAAAATTTGGGTTGAGAAGGAGGTTTGAGTGCGCTGGCTCAAGTCAATCAACGATTTGCGCAAAAGATTGAGATAGCGCTCGAATTCTTGTCCTAATTCCTGTTGGTCGAGTCTGGCAATTTCGCTAAGCGATCGCCCTTTCAGTCGATCGTTCAAAAAGTTAGAAAGAATCTGCAATTCTCGATCAAGCTGCTCGGCAGGGGGGACTTGATCATCGGGTGCGGGCATCAGGTCTACTAGCATCGACTGAGTTTCGTAGGAATCGAGCACGACAATCAGCATCACCCGCCCCGGATCAATCTGGACAAGCTGAAGATGCCGCATGGAGGCAGTATTGGCTTGGGGCATAGTGACTAGCGTAATATAGCCACTCAAAGTAGAGAGAATTTGGGCGGCTCCCCGTAATACTGTCTCAAAGCTGCGCTCTTCCAAATTTAGCTGGGCTGATAGTACCTGATCAACCTGACGAGCGATCGCCTCTGATGGAATCACGAGTTGATCGACATAGATGCGGTAGCCCGAGTCAGAAGGCACCCGCCCTGCCGAAACGTGAGGCTGGTAGAGCAGTCCTTCTTTCTCTAGATAGCCCATCGCATTCCGAATGGTGGCAGAACTGACCCGAGGATTAAAATCTTCGAGCAATGCTTCTGACCCCACAGGTTTAGCCGTAGCAATATAGTGGCGTATTGTTGCCCCCAACACCTGTTGTTGCCGAAGATTAAGCTGGATTGCCATAAAGTTTAAAGAGCGAGGATTAAATCTAAGTTAACGAATAGTGGGCGCTTCTGCACTCTCAAGCCAACATGCCTTAGAGGATGTTTGAAAAGTTATGGCAAGTCAGATTTTACGCCAATCGCCTCACCATAATCCGGATCATCGCCAGATAGATCAGAGTCTCTGAGGTCTGCGGAAGGTGTTCATAATCTTTGTTC